>NZ_JAMXXS010000038.1:0-23691 GCF_024129595.1 Acinetobacter lwoffii
TCGTTTAAATTCCCCATCATTAAATCGAGTTAAATTTTCATATTTCATGGGGCTAGTATAAACAATTTTTTACTTTCGCAAGAGATCTATTCTTCTGAATTGAGGTGGTTAAAGTCGGCATTTTCTCAATGTGTTTTGTTTGGTCATTGAGCATAACCAATATAATCACCAGTCTTTTCTTCTTTATGCAGGCGAGAGCCGAGAGAACCTAAAACCAGATAAATGCCCTCCATATGCGTTTTCCATGCCTGAATGAAAGCTTCCTTTGTCGCTGGTTTAATTTTGAAACGGTAAACCGCAATAAACATTTTAATCCTTCGAGTTATGCTTGTTTTAAAGCAAGAATTAAACCAAAGGATTAAAATAAAGAGATCTGTTTATTTTGATTTACCCAAGATAATTTCGAGAGACTTTTACATAATTCTGTGCAGAATAAGGCAAGAATGCCATTTCTTTTTCAGTGAGCGGACGTGCTTTTTTTGCCGGGCTACCAACATAGAGCCAACCACTTTCCAAAACTTTTCCAGGTGGAACTAGCGTACCTGCACCAATCATCACATCATTCGGAATGATGACATCATCCAGAATAATGCTGTTAATCCCAATTAGTACACGATTACCAATCGTACAACCATGCAATGTCACATGATGGCCAATCGTGACATCTTCACCAATGATCAAAGGCGAACCATTCGGTTTATCGGCTTTTTTATGACTGACATGCAACATGGCATGATCCTGAACATTCGAATTTTTACCAATCCGGATTGAATTAACATCACCACGAATCACGGCAAAAGGCCAGACAGAAACATTTTCAGCCAAGACCACATCGCCGACCACGATTCCCATCGGATCGATATAACACGATTTATCAATTTCTGGAGTCGTGTCTAAATAAGAACGAATGTTTTGGCTCATGGTGATCTGCTCATTAAAAGTTTAAGGATCATGTGCATAGTATAAAATAAAAAGCACCCATCTGAATGAGTGCTTTGGTCTTAGTCCGGGACTAAAACAGTTTATTTAAACTTAGAACAAGTTTGAGAAGAACTGTTTAATGTGGTCGAGCATACGTGCGAAGAAACCAGCTTCTTCAACCGCGTTTAAAGCCACCAATGGTTTTTCTGAAATTACTTTACCATCCAGAGTCGCTACGTATTTACCTACGACCTGACCAGGCTGTAAAGGTGCAGTCAGTTTAGGTTGAACCACCAGCTGGGTTTTAATCGCATTAGCCTGACCTTTTGGCATGGTCACGTTAAAGTTTTCCGCAAGACCGATCTGAACTTCATCTTCCTTACCAAACCAAACTTTGGCTTTGGCAAGTACCTGTTTGGCAGGTTGAACATTTTTGGTTTCGAAGTTTGCATAACCCCAAGCCAGCAATTCACGTGTTTGTGTCGCACGTTCCTGCATGGTTGGTGCACCAAAAATCACTGAAATCAAACGTGTAGGTCCACGTTTTGAAGAGGTGGTCAAACAATAACCAGCTTCATCAGTATGGCCAGTTTTTAAACCATCTACACTCGGGTCAGTATATAGCAGGGCATTACGGTTACCTTGCTTGATGCCATTAAAGGTAAATTCTTTTTCCGCATAAATCGGATAATATTTAGAACTGTCTTTAATGATGTGTTGTGCCAGCGTTGCCATATCTTTGGCAGTTGAATAATGACCTTCAGCCGGCATACCGGTTGAGTTCACGAAGCTGGTATTGGTCATGCCAATACGTTTAGCTTCCTGGTTCATCATATGTGCAAAGGTACCCTCGTTCCCTGCAATATGTTCAGCCATGGCTTTCGATGCATCATTCCCTGATTGAATAATAATCCCGCGAAGCATTTCAAGTGCAGTTGCCGTACCATTTAAAGGTACATACATACATGATTCCGCGCTACTGCCGCGACACCATGCTGACTCGTTCATGCGCACTTGTTCATCTTCAGTGAGTTCACCGCTCAATAGTTTTTGTTCGATGATGTAACTGGTCATCATCTTGGTCATTGAAGCAGGGGCTAATTTTTCATTTTCATTTTTTGAAGCGAGAAGTTGCCCTGTCTCGTAGTCCATTAGCACGTAGGATTTATTATTCAATTCTGGTGGTGCAGATAGGACAGTTGCTGCAAAGCTAAAACTAGGAACTAATAATAATGCAGCAAGGGCAGTTTTTTGGGTCATTTCTAGTGGGTTCCTATATCTTGATGTAAGCACGAAGAGCCTAGCATTTTAGGACAAAGCTAGGCTGACTTCTATGGGAAACCCGGTCTTATTTCAAAAGTATTGTAAGTAATCGGCTCAAATCTCGCTTAATTTTGATATGTGGTTAATTCGTCACAAATCACCTGATTTTTTTGCTTACCTGCTTTTTTGGCATCCGCTTGCGCTTCGGCCAGAATATTGCGGAAATCTTTCTGTTTTGCCATCTGATTCAAGCGTTCAACCGGCTTGTTTTGGCCCGGCATATATTCAGTCACCAGCTTGCCATAACCCTGATTAAATTGTGCCTTGTCCTTGACCATGCTTGGGCAGATTTCAGAGAGCACATAAATGGCTGCCAGTTCCTGTTTGGTCACTTGCTGAGTTGGGGTAACGTTAATGTTTTCATCGGCTGCGAATGCAGAAGTTCCCAAAAGAGTCGCGGCAGAAATTGCGCAGAATGTTAAAGCTTGGAATAATGGATTTTTCATTGAAAACTCAAAAAGAAGATTTAGAACAATAATTTGCTTAGCTTAAACTTATTTTTGCGATTGAAAAGTGGGGAAATGTAGCGAAGCTGTAGAATTATGAAGAAATCTGTAAGCAAAATAAGATGATGTGAACATCATCTTATTTTAAACAATGCTACTACTTAGCCCTCATAGTCCAGAACTTCTTCACATACTGTTTTTTGCTCGTCATCAGCAGTTTGTTTAGCACCCTGACGCGCTTCTTCAAGTAAAGATTTGTATTCACTGTCTGCCTGTAGCTTTTGATAGCTCATGCCTTTATCTGAGTAGTCTGCAAGATAAGACTGGATCAATTGTTCAACGGTGCTGTTAAATTTTGGATTTTGACCAATGATTGCCGGGCAAACTTCAGCCATAACCTGTGCTGATGCAATATCTTCTTTTACAATGGTATTGTTTTCTTCAACAGTCAGATCGTTTGCCATGACTGAAGGGGAAATAAATGCTGCCAAGCTTAAAGTGAGAGCGCTAAATAAAGAGAATTTTTTAATCATCTTGAGCCACATATTATAAAGATGGATGTCGAGCAATAAATATATATAATTCCTGCACTAATACAATGAAATGTCCTAGTCAGTCATTTTTTAGCGTAACGAGATTTTTTAGTGAATATTTTAGTTTCAAATGATGATGGGGTGTTTGCACCCGGTATTCAGGCTGTGGCGCAAGCGCTAAAGCCTTTGGGGCGAGTGGTGATTGTGGCACCGGAAAGTGAACGCAGTGGCTTTTCTAGTGCCTTAACTTTGGACCGCCCTTTACGCCCAATCCAGATTTCTCCTGATGTCTGGGCGGTTAATGGGACGCCGGCAGATTGCGTTTACTTGGCTATGAACGGGCTATTTGATTTTGAATTTGACCTGGTGGTTAGCGGGATAAATAGCGGCGCAAATCTGGGAGATGATATCTTGTATTCCGGTACAGTCGGGGCGGCCTTTGAAGGTCGTTTAACTAAACATCCTGCGATTGCCGTATCACTGAGTGGGCCGAATGTACGTGGCTATCAGCAGCCTCAGGATTATCAGTTGGCCGCCGAATGGGTGCATGATTTTATTGCGCGTGGTTTGCCTGTTCTGCCTGAGCGACATATTTTTAATATCAATATTCCAGATGTAACTGAATTGCAGGGTGAAAAAGTGACATATCAAAGTCGCCGCCGTCAGTCTAAACCGGTGACGAGTCATATAGATCCGCGTGGTCGTCAGGTATTCTGGATTGGACTCTCAGGAGAAGCAGTCGCAGACCCTAAGCCAGGATTTAACGAAATTGATTCGGACTTCTCTGCGGTCGCCAATGGCTATGTCAGTATTACCCCGATTCAGATGGATGCTACCAATTATGAGAGTCTGCGGAATTTACAAACACAATTGGCAGAAAATGCGTCCTTAGTGTTATAACTTTGTGAAAAACTCGCGATTGCAAGTATATTGCCGTAAAACTTTGCTAATCTTAACGGAATTTTGCAACCGTATAGCATTAGAGAGGAAGATAATGTTCTTGGTGTTACCGAAATGTGTCGTAGCTTCGCCTGCAACCCTGATTAAAACCCTCGTTTTATCGACCGTTGTTATTTCTACAGGAGTAATTACCGGTTGTGCCACCAAACCCCAGGTGAATAATGCAACGCGTTATGCAACAGCTCCTGATTTCTATACGGTGCGTTCAGGAGATACATTGAGTGGGATTGCAGCACGTTATGGACTGAACTATATCAGTGTCGCAGAGATGAATGATATCAGTGCGCCGTACCGGATTTATGTCGGACAATCGATCCGCCTGAAAACCCATACTACGCGCCGTAGCACCAGCACCCAAGCAGTGACTCAGGCAGCGCCAATCCAGCGTCAAACAATTGCAGTGCCTACACCGGCACCGGTGACACCAGCAACGACAGTACAAACCACACCACGCGTCAGTACATCTGCACCTGTAACACCAGTATCTACTGCAGCAGGTCTACGTTGGGTAAAACCATCGAATGGCGCGATTCTTCAGCAATACAATTTAGCTTCTAATATCAAGGGAACCCGCTATAGTGGCAATGTCGGTGATCCGGTATTTGCAGCAGCAGACGGGCAGGTAGTGTATGCCGCTGATGGCCTGAAAGAATATGGCAATCTGGTGTTGGTAAAGCATATCAATGGCTATATCACCGCTTATGCACATAACAGTAAATTGAATGTGAAAAGTGGCCAAAATGTAACGGCTGGTCAAAAAATTGCAGAAATGGGATCGACTGGTACAAACCGTACCATGCTTGAGTTTCAGGTGCGCTTAGACGGCAAACCTATTAATCCTACTGCAGTTTTACCAAACAATTAAATAAATAATGCAAAGTGTAAATTTCGCCGTATAATACAATAAGTTGCTTTTATCAAATGATGGAGCACCTCATAAGTTTAGAGGGAAATTTATGTTAGATCAACTTCGAGCAATGGGTGTCTTTGCTTGCGTTGTGGAAAAAAACTCGTTCAGCGGTGCTGCCCGTGAATTAGGGATTACGACCAGCGCCGTCAGTCAACAAATTCGCTCATTAGAACACGATATGGAAGTCGTACTTCTAAACCGTTCTACGAGAAAATTAAGTCTGACCGAAGCGGGACAAGCTTTTTTCCATAGCTGTCAAGAAATGTTATCTGCTGCTGAACGCGGTAAAGTCCGGATCAATGAGTTACGTGATGATCTCGTGGGCGAGCTGCGTATCGTTTCTTTGCCAGAATTGTGCGCGAATCATGTGATTCCTGCACTTTCTCATTGGATGGCTGCACATCGCGGCTTGGCAGTACATTTAGAAACAAACAATCATGAGGTTGATTTGTTGGATGGGCGGGTTGATATCGCCCTAAGATTTGAACAGAAAAATGATGAGCATAATCTTCAGGTTGTACCATTGATGCAGATTGAGCAAATTCTGGTGGCGACACCGAGTTATATTAATCAAAGCACCATTATTTCGAGACCTGATGATCTTAAAAATCATGAGGTCTTGCCTTTAACGCATCTTAAAAACCATCAGTATTATCATTTTCAACATGTGAATACTGCAGAAAAAGCCGAGTTTGAACTGAAATCCCGTTTCAGTACCAATAACGGTTTGGTTGCAAAATCGATGTGCTTGCAGGGCAATGGGATTGCCAAGGTTTTATATCTTGATGCTAAAAAGGATTTGCTTAACGGTACTTTAGTTGAAGTTCTGCCTGAATGGAGACTGCCGCCGATTACACTGTATGCGGTTATTCCGAAACGTGAACAACAACCGACAAAAATTCTTCGTTGTCTTGATACCTTGAAACAATATTTTAGCCAGATCTCTGGCGGACGTATGTTACAAAACGCATCATAGAATGCAGAATAATAAAAAAGCCGCTTTAGAGCGGCTTTTTTAATTTTTAGGCTAGGGCTTTATGCCAAATAAGCTTTGATCATTTTCACCAGACGTTCGATCAATTGGTCTGCCTGCTCCTGGGTAATATTCAGGGTAGGCAACAGACGAACAACATTGCCTGCAGTGACATTGATAATCATCTTGTATTCATCGCGTGCAATCGCAACCAGATCACCGCATTCTTTTGGTAATTCAATCCCGATCATCAGACCGAAACCACGTATGATGACATTTTGATCTGCCAGCTTGTTACGCAGTTGGTCAACGATGTAAGCACCTTTTTCAGCAGCATTCGCGACGATATTTTCTTTTTGCATAATATCAAGAATGGTATAGACCACACGCGAACCCAGTGCTGTACCGCTATAGGTAGAACCGTGATTTCCAGCAGTTAATACGCCGACACCACGGCCTTGGGTCATTACCGCACCAATCGGGAAACCGTTTCCTAAGCCTTTGGCTGTGGTCAGTACATCCGGAATAATATTGGTGTGCTGGTAAGCAAAATATTTACCGGTACGGCCATTACCAGTTTGCACTTCGTCCAGCATCATCAGCCAGTTGTGCTGGTTACAGATTTGACGGATTTCTTCTAAATAGCTGAAACCTTGAGGAGCAGTATTCACGCCGCCTTCACCCTGAATAGGCTCAATCAAAATCGCTACGATATCCGGGTGATTAATCGCAGCCTCTTCAATCGCTTCGATATCACCAAAAGGTACACGAATAAAACCTTCAACCAGGGGGCCAAAGCCTTCCTGAACTTTTTTATTGCCTGTAGCAGACAAGGTGGCCATGGTACGACCATGGAAAGACTGGTCAGCGACAATAATTTTTGGTGAAGCAATACCTTGCATATGACCAAATTTACGTGCAATTTTGATTGCACCTTCATTGGATTCTGCACCACTGTTTGAGAAGAATACTTCTTCCATGCCTGCAACTTCAGCCAGTTTTTGTGCGGCAGCAGTTTGCCAAGGCACTTCAAACAGGTTGCTGGTATGAATCAGGGTCGCTGCCTGTTCAGCAATCGCTTCGGCAATAACTGGATGCGCGTGTCCCAAACCACATACGGCAATGCCGGTTAATGCATCTAAATACTCTGTACCATCTTCGGTATAAAGATATGCACCTCGTCCTCGGACAAAGCTGATCGGTTGACGGCCAAAAACAGGCATCAAATGAGACGGTTGATCAGTTTGTACCGGTGCGAGGGTAATATTATTCATGACTAACTCTTAACTGTTAGGTGGAAAGAAAAACTTATATAAGCAAAAACCCGCTCAGATTTAAAGGGTAATTGTAAATAAAATTGGAATTATTGCTTTAGACATACTGTTTTGCCTGGATTTGGGTATAATGCGAGACAGATGAGTTGAGGATTTATCAATGACTGAACAAGCACGCGATACCGAAGCGTTAATTCGTGACCAAATTGCAAAACACGCAGTACTTCTTTACATGAAAGGCACACCGCAATTTCCACAATGTGGTTTTTCTGCACGTGCAGTAGAAGCACTCAGTCAAATTGGTCGTCCGTTTGCTTATGTAAACATTCTGGAAAACCAGGACATTCGCGCGATGTTACCACAAATCGCCAACTGGCCGACATTTCCACAGCTTTGGATCAATGGTGAGTTGATCGGCGGTAGTGATATCATGCTCGACATGTTCCAAAAAGGTGAATTAAAGCCTTTAGTTGAACAGTACAGCCCGGCAGTTGATGCTTAATTTTGTATTAAATTAAGTCCAGATGTGAAAAAGCGCTTCATTGAGAAGCGCTTTTTTTGTCTCTATTTTTGCTTAGGTCAAGGTCAGAGTTAATCCTCTGTCGCTGCATCCGGCTGTTCAACTGTCGAAGCATCAGCTTCAACTTCAGTTTGTGGCTCGACGATTTGCTTCTTGTCTTTTTTCTTCTTCTTTTTTTTCTTTTTCTTCGGCACTTCGACCAGTTCGGCACCATCTTCAATCGCTTGCCAATAATCCAGCTGTGCCATTACTGCGGCATAGATTGAATTTTTGCTATAGCGACCTTTTTTATCCAAGGTGCCGACAGGACGCGCCATCAGGATTTCCAGTGCCTGATCAATAGTATCAATCGCGTGAATATGGAACTGGCCTTCTTCCACAGCAATGGTGACATCTTTACGCAGCATTAGATGTTGCATATTTTGCCGTGGGATAATTACACCTTGTTTTCCGGTCAAGCCTTGTAACTTGCAAGCATCAAAGAAACCTTCAATTTTGGCATTCACACCACCTACCGGCTGTACTTGTCCCAGCTGGTTCATGGAACCGGTAATGGCCCATGACTGATCAATCGGTAACTGGCTGATGGCCGACAGTAAGGCAGAAAGTTCCGCAACAGTGGCACTGTCACCATCGACCTGACCATAACTTTGTTCAAAGGCCAGTGCAGCAGAGAAGTGTAAGGTCTGTTCACGACCAAAATGCGCTTTCAGGAAGGATGACATCAGTAACACGCCTTTGGCATGCAAAGAGCCACCAAGTTCCACACTGCGTTCGATATCCAGAATATCACCGCCACCTTGATACACCGAAGCAGTCAGTCGTGAAGGCAGACCAAATTCGACATCAGCATAATGAATGACGGACAGGGCATTGATTTGGCCCAGACGATGGCCGCGGGTTTCGATCAGTTGAGTACCACGAGTCAGATCTTGCCAATACAGTTCACGTAAATAGCCGAGACGATATTTACGGTGATCCAGTGCGGTGTTGATATGTTTTTCTGAAACCATCTTGTCACCGGCCTGGAAGGCATGATGATGTGCTTCACGGATCAGATCGCCCAGCGTCAGAGCATGTAATGACAATGAACTTTGATCTTCGGCCTGACGACTGGAATCTGTGAGCAATGCCGCCAAAGCGGAACGGTCAAAAGGCAGTAATTTATCGGATTGCACATAGTCGGCAATCAGCTGCATATAAGCCTGCTCGTTATCGTCATTACGTTGTAATGTATCGGTAAAATCAGCACGGATTTTAAAGATGCTGCCCAGCTCTGGTTCAAGCTCTAAAATTTCATAATAGATCTCAGGCTCAGCCAGCAAGATCACCTTGATATTCAGAGGAATTGAAGCAGGTTCGATTGAAATGCTGCCGGTCAGCGTGATCATATGCTCGAGCGAGGAAAGTTTTAAATGCCCCGATTTAAGCGCGCGCTTCAAGCCTTGCCATGCATACGGCTGTTCCAGCAATTGTTCCGCTTCCAGCATCAGGAAGCCACCGTTAGCCTTGTGCAAGGTACCTGGACGAATCAGGGTGAAGTCGGTGGTAATCGTGCCATTTTGGGTCAGTTGTTCCACATGACCCAAAAGGTTGTAATGCGTTGGAAAATCTTCAAAGATCACCGGTGCACCACTGTTCGGCTTATGGGTAATAATTACATTTGCCTGATAGCGGGCTGGTACGCGGCTGAATAGTGCCGGAGTGAAGTCATCTTCTTCCTGTTCCAGCACAATTTCGACATTGTTAATAATGTCTTCAGCATAATACTTCAGGTAATGTTCCAGACCTTCTACATGTTTGAATTTTGCCAGAATCTGTTCGACTCGCGGCAAGACGACCTGCTTGGCGATATCACGGTTCAGGATCTGTACGCGATCACGTGCATCATCTTCCAGATCACCCAGGTGCAAACCCAGACGTTCTAGTTTCTTGTCCATATAGCGCATATTAGTAGCCAATTCGGCCCGATCTTTGTTGCTTAAGGCATTCAGATCTTCCTGAGACATTTCCTGTAATTTGTCATCAATCAGATGCACAGGGACAAAACAGTGCTCATCATGTCGTGAGATTAGCTTCAGATCCAGTTCTGCGCCTTCTTTGGTCAGTTCGATGAGCGCCTGCTGCTGCTCATCCCCCGTTTCCTGGCGAATCATTTCAATGCGGTTGTGATAGGTCTCTGCAGTAAAACGGCGCTCAAGCTGCTTTAGAATCGTTTGCCAGCTTTGATTTAACATGGCTTGGAATTTTGGACCTTGACCTGAGGGCAGTTCTAGCGCAATCGGCTGACGCTGGTTCTGAAAGTTATTGACGTACACCCAGTCATTCGGGGTTTCCATAGTTTTGGCGTGCTGTTGCAGCAAACGCTTCACCATGGTGCGTTTTCCGAGTCCTGCTGTACCGACAGCAAAAATGTTATAGCCGGAATAAGGCAGGGCAATCCCGGCCTCAACTGAGGCGCGTGCACGATCTTGGCCCAAAAAGTTATTCAGGGGCTTGATCCGTTTGGTTGACGCAGGAATTTTTTCTAGGTTTGGAATGTGCGTCAGCTGGGTGGATGTTAACCGGGTATGGTCCAGAGTATTTTTAATTTCGCTTTGTTCAAATGCAGAGATAAGTAAATCTGAGCGGATTTTTTGTGGAGTTGTGCTGGTGTTGCTGGCAATAGAAGAATTAATTTGATCGAGTCTCTGGGTCACTGTTGAAAATCCAAAACGAAATATTACGTTGATAAGAGTTAAGGTATACAGATTTACTTGAAAAATTCAAGCCAACATGTCGCTTTTGCCAGAAAATAAAAAACCGGAAATGTGATAAATATATAAATCTTGTTGAAAGATACGCTATTACAGGATTGAATAGCAGCAATTGGTTTTTCTGCGGAAAATAATAAAGCAATGACAACACAAACGACGGGTTGGAAATCCGCATTTACAGCATTTTTAGATCGACGTGCATTGATCATGCTGTTCTTGGGATTTTCGGCTGGTGTGCCGATTCTTCTGATTTTTTCCAGTCTGTCTTTATGGTTAGGTGAGGCCGGAATCAGCAAAAGTGCAGTAACTTTCTTTAGCTGGGCCGCATTGGGCTATTCGTTTAAATTCGTCTGGGCACCGCTCATTGATGAACTGCCAGTCCCGTTTCTGACCAAGGCTCTGGGACGTCGTCGTGCCTGGTTGCTGATTGCGCAGATTCTGATTGTCTGTGCCATTTCAATTATGGCCTTTTCTGATCCGGCTTTGGGTGCAACACATTTACAGCAAATGGCGCTCGGTGCAGTCCTGCTTGGTTTCTCCGCAGCAACACAGGATATTGTGATTGATGCCTACCGGATTGAACTGGCGGAAACCCAGATGCAGACCGTATTGGCCGCCACCTATAATGCCGGTTACCGGATCGGGATGATCGTGGCCGGTGCTGGTGCCTTGTTTCTGGCAGCCTATTTAGGAACAGCCAAAGGCAATTATATTTACGATGCCTGGAAATGGACTTATCTGGCCATGGCTGCCGTCATGCTGGTCGGTATTATCACCACACTGTCCATTCGGGAGCCGCAGGTTAACCGGGTACGCAAACACTATGTGCGCAGTGATTATTTCCGTTTAGTTGCGGTGTTTTTTGTGGCGGTGATCAGTTTTGTTCTGAGCTATATCTATTCGGGCAATCTGGTGGCCAGCATCACCGAACAATTCGCCATTCAAGATACCTTTGCCTTGTTCTGTTTTGAAGCTTTGCGCTTTGTTGGCTCGGGTGCAGTGGCCTTTGCGATTGGTGCAGGCTTGGTAAAAATGGGTGCGGTTAACAAGCAGATGGCCTATGAAACCTGGGTCAATCCGGTTGCAGATTTCTTTAAGCGTTATGGCTTGAAACTTGCATTGGTGCTGTTATTGTTGATCGGTTTTTATCGGGTTTCCGATATTATTGCCGGCGTCATTTCCAATGTGTTCTATCAGGACCTGAATTTCAGTAAAGAACAGATTGCCGAGGCCGTTAAAGTCTATGGGGTGATTTTCTCTTTAGTCGGTGGTTTCCTTGGCGGGCTCTTGGCCCAGAAGATGAACATCATGAAACTGATGTTTGTCGGTGCCGTACTGGCCTGTTCTACCAACCTGATTTTTATCGGCCTGGTCAAGTCTGGTGAAAAACTGGCAGCTGTGGAAGTTAAAGCCGGTAATCAGGTTTATCAGGCAGAGACCGATGAAGTTGGTTACTGGAAGCTGGATATACCGAGTGCTGTGCTGGCGCAGAGCAAACAGCTACAAGTATCGGCTGCTTATCTGGATGGAGATGTTACTGATCAGGCCCCGGTACAGGTCAATATGCCGTATTTGACCACAGAACAGGGCAGCACCCAGTTACAGATCTTGCCGATCACCAGTGACAATAGCCTCACTGTAGCTGAACAGGACAAGACCATTGTAGTGCGCGGCCAGTATGTCGGTGAAGCACTGCAAGAAAATCAAAAGATTGTTTTGCAAATCAATGATCAGAATATTGAGGCAAAACTGGAAAGTGAAGGCGTATTTACTGCCGCGATTCCTGCACAGCAACTGATTCAGTCACCTGCACATATTATCAGTGCAGTCTTGATGCAAGATGATCAGGCACTTCAGCAAACCACGCATGTTTATCAGGTCAATGATCAGTTGGCTAGTACCCAGAATCTGGATGTCGATATTCAGCCCTTGGCAGTGGTGGATGGCAACAGTTCAGATACAGTCGAAGTCAGTGGTAAGGTAATTAAACCTTATAGCGACAAGTGGCTTTATTTTGCTATTATTGTCGACAATCTGGCTGCTGGGCTGGCTGGTGCTGCGTTTATTGCATTCTTGTCGAGCTTGACCAGTGTGTCTTTTACCGCTGTTCAATATGCGATTTTTAGCTCACTCATGACTTTGACCCCTAAGATTTTAGGCGGATATTCGGGTACTATAGTCACCAATATCGGTTATCCGAATTTCTTCCTGATGACTACTCTAATCGGGATTCCGATCCTGATTCTGGTGGTTTGGGTCGCAAAACTGCTCGGTGAACACCAACAACAATCTGTACAGAAGGATGATTAATATGCGCATGCTGCATACCATGTTACGTGTAGGCAATTTAGAACAATCTCTCAAGTTCTATACTGAAGTACTTGGCATGACTTTGCTTCGTAAGCGTGATTACGAAGAAGGCCGTTTTACCCTGGCTTTTGTCGGTTATGGCGATGAAGAGAATCACACCGTACTGGAATTGACCCATAACTGGGATACAGACAGCTATGAACTGGGCAATGCCTATGGTCATATCGCAATTGCAGTCGATGATGCTTACAAGGCGTGTGAAGAGATTAAAGCGCGTGGCGGTAATGTGGTGCGTGAAGCTGGCCCAATGAAAGGTGGCGTGACTGTAATTGCATTTGTTGAAGATCCAGATGGCTACAAGATCGAGCTGATCCAGCAAGACAACAATGCACGTAATAACTAAGTGTGACGTAGCGAGATATATGAAATGCATTCATGTATAGATGAAAATATTACATCAATCTGAGTGCATAGCATGGGCCCGGCATCTGTTAAGATAGCCGGGCATTTTTATATCAAACAATAAAATCTGAGGGATTATAGGGATATGCTTAAGTTCTTGGCATTGGATCGGTTTACGATACTGTTGTTTGTGATGGTTTTGCTGGCCAGTGTGCTGCCAGTTTCGGGGCAGGCGGCTGAAGTCTTTGGCTGGGTGACGACAGGAGCGATTGCCATCCTGTTTTTCCTGCACGGCGCCAAACTGTCTCGTGAAGCTGTGGTGCAAGGCATTATGCACTGGAAATTGCATACTTTGGTTTTTGCGCTAACTTTTGCTTTGTTTCCAATACTTGGGCTTTTGGCCAAGCCGATTTTATTACCCATGCTCGGACAGGAACTATATTGGGGCTTCCTGTTTATGTGTTTCTTGCCCTCCACTGTGCAGTCCTCGATCGCCTTTACTTCAGTGGCTCATGGCAATGTCGCCGGGGCAGTATGTAGTGCCTCTTTTTCCAATCTGATCGGTATGTTTATTACCCCGCTATTGGTAGCATTTTTTATTCTCGGTCAATCTGAACATGGTTTTGATCCGACTTCATCGATTACCCAGATTACACTGCTGCTCTTGGTGCCGTTTATTTTAGGACAGATTCTGCGTCCCTGGATCTATCCGCAAATGATGAAAATGCCAAAAATCGTTAAGGTTTTTGATCAAGGTTCGATTTTACTGGTGGTGTATGGCGCTTTTAGTAGCGCCGTAGTGGCCGGGCTGTGGAATGAAGTGAGCTTGAGTACCTTGTTGTTGCTATTGCTGGCTTGCTCGGTGTTACTCACCATTGTGATGTTATTATCACTTTATATTCCACGCTGGCTGGGCTTTAGCCGCGCTGACCAAAAAACGGCATTCTTTTGTGGTTCCAAGAAAACCTTGGCCAGTGGAGTGCCGATAGCGCAAATTTTATTTATTGGCCAGCCGCTGGGCATGATTGTCCTGCCGATCATGATTTTTCATCAGATTCAGTTAATGGTCTGCGGGATTATTGCCAATCTGTGGGCCAAAGAGAGTGAATCAGAAGCTGAAGAATAATTCGCATATTGAATTCGTTTCACGTATAATAATGCCCACTTGTTGTGCTTAGCTCTGACGGTATCCGTCTCGGTGGGCCAAAAGAATGGTCTGTTGTGGTGTTGATCTGCATGAACGATGTTCCTGCTTCCTCATTTGAGAGTGATCAATAGCGATGACAGCTAAACCTTCTTGAATCTAATGGAGTAATCGACGATGCGCGCCGATATTCACCCAAAATATGAAACTTTAGTTGCTACTTGTTCATGTGGTAACGTAATCGAAACTCGTTCAGCTCTTGGTAAAGAAACTCTTTATCTAGACGTATGTTCAGCTTGCCACCCATTCTACACTGGTAAGCAAAAGAACGTTGACACTGGCGGTCGTATCGACAAGTTCAAACAACGTTTTGCTGGTATGTCACGTTCTGTTAAACGTTAATACCCAAAATGAAAAAACGGGCTTTAAGCCCGTTTTTTTTGTGCCTGCAATTTAGAAAATTATCATTCGATTTCCTAAATGCACAGGTTTGTACAAGATCTTAGTGATCTTGTACATCAATCAAATGATCAAGTTTTTTCTGGAAATAATTCCCCTGAATAAAGCGGGCATCGACATTCCAGGCATTCGCGAACAGTGTCATATCATTTAATTCACGGATCAGAATATTGAGTGGCTTGATTTCATTGTAGCTGGTAATTTTTTCCTGTAGTTGCTCAATCTCGGTATCTTTATTGAGCATATTGGTTAAGTTTGAATGTAAGCTGACACCATCCAGTTCAAGTTCGCGCAGTAAATTTTGACTGTACATGGATTGACCAAAATCACGCAGTGCAATCAGTGCGCCATGTTCATACAGCACGCGTAGATATTTTTGTGCATCTTGTTGATTCAGTAAAATATCTTCTTCTGAGAATTGCAAGATTAGCGGATGCTTCACTTTACTGCGAATAATCGTAATCAGCTTGGAAATAAATTCCGGGAAGGTGCGGTCTTTAAATAGTACGGCACGGTTCAAATTGACAATTAAGCTTGCATCAGGATACTGGGTAATAAAGTTGTGTAGCTGTTTACTGGCTTCAACCAGAATCCAGCGATCCAGTTTAATGGACAGTTCATCATCTTCATGAAGTTCTAAAAGGCTAGAAATATCCTGCCATTTATTCTCAAAAATAAAGCCACTGGTCACTTCATAGGTATATAAACGCGTATCTTCTTTATCATAGAGTTGCTGATACTTTAAATGAATCTCACCACGTTCCAGACATTCACTTAAGGCTTTCAAAATAGAAGGTGTAGCGCTAGGAATAGACGTGACTGCTGGACTGACGGCTGCCAATGTTGGGCTGGCAACTGGTGTTTCAGCAACACTGAAGTCTATACTCGGCATATCTAAAGAGCTTGGACTGCTCAGTGAGGCAGGAATATCAAGTTTAAATTCAGGTACAGCTTCTGCTTGAGGCAAAGATGTAGAGAATGCTTGTCCAATCAGCGTATTGCAGTGCATTTCATCCTGTAAACCCTGTTCAAGCATGACATAGCCTAAGCGCAAATTTAGAGGGAATGACTTTTGTCCCACTGTAATGAGTTGCGGTTTGCTTAAGGCATTTAAACTGATCAGTTTGGATTCAAGAATTGCTTTAGAGTCTGCCTGAAACAGACCGACAACGACATCATATTCCAGTTTAAACAGGGGAATATGGGTCTGTTCCTTGAGGAATTCTTTGACTGCATCAAAGTACCCATTAAAAGTGGCCCAGTCAGATTGTAGAACTTCCGGGTCATATGCACTTAAAGAGAAAGTGACTAAGGCATTCACCGGTGCAGACTGCTTGTTCAGTTCACGTTTAAGTGACTGAAAAACGCTTGGTTTTCCAGGAGTTTTCTCGGAAGAAACCGTTTGAGATTGAGTATCAATGCTAATTTGTACTGCATCTTCTTCAGCAGTTGAAGGCAAGAATTCCAGTTTTAATGGGTTAGATGCGGACACATGCGGATTCAAAGACTCGATCTCGACCCGACCTAAATCAAACTGACCCTGAGAAATCTTTTTGAAACGCGTTTTAAAATCATTCAAATCTGAAGGCTGGAGCAGATCTAGCAAAGGTAGACCAATAATCTCATCTTCATTTTGCAAGCCAAACAGTTTCAGGTAGTCCGCATTGGCCTGAATATGAATCCCTTCCTGAATGGTGGCGACAGCACGGTTGCTGTCATCTACCAAAGATTGTGCCTGAATTTGAGCTGTTTCCAGCTCAGTCATTAAATGTTGCTGAGACTGCGACAAACGGCTAAATGACAATGCTCGAACCAGTCCCACATAAAAGCGTTCCAGGTAGTCAAAATTGAGAATGTCATATACCCCTTTACGGATATATTGCGCATATTGTTCAGCCTGGTAATCATCCGGTTTAAGCAAAATCATCGGCAGATTAGGCTGCTGCGAAAGGCGTACCAGACTTAAGGCCTGTTCATATTTCAGGTCGTAGGCACGTCCAAAAATAATCAGATCCCAGTTGAAATTTAATTGTTTTTCAAAAGATTGCAGATCATCCAGCAGAACAGCATCCACCTGATAATCATGACTGGTCAGCAGATCACGGATTTGGTTATATCTAATTTGATTATCATCAATAATCAGTAAACGTGTTTCAGTACGTTTTAACTTTTTAGACAATAATGGATTTCTCACTTCAATGCTTCCCATAAATCGTGATTTCTGCTTTCATTCATGTGCTGATCGATAAAGTTTTCGATCATCTCTTCTTCCTGATCATTCAATAATTCATAATCAAAACGGATGAAACTCTGCGTAATCAATTGTGCTTTGGTTAGATAGATTTTGAGTTCTTCCTGACCGAGACGTAAATGAATCGTTTGTTTTTCCCTAAACATCTGGGAGCCAGACACGATGAGACTGGTCGAAACCTGATCCAGTTGCGTCATTTTCACCAAGAGTGCAGGTTGATAATTGACATGGTGACGTTCAGTACGGGCATAGGCCGCACAAGGAAAGAGTTCTTGTGCCAGAATTTCCAGCCCGATTTCCAGGCTCTTGTCAGTGGACTGCTTGATCCAGCGAATCACACCGCCACGCCACTGGCTCTGGGTTTTTTCCTGAACCAGAATAAATTCACCAGTTTTTAAATTGGCAGGCGTAACACCAGTCCATTTAATCCGGTAACCATTGACACTGATATCCAGAACTTCAGCGCTATGAATCTGTTTTGTTTCACGATCAAGCGCCTTGATGCTGCTAAAGGCACTTGGAATTGTATTTTCCATCGAGCTGACAAAACTGCTTTCGCTCTGGAAATTATAATGGGCATCGAGTTCCAGGGTTTCGTTGAAGTTTCTACCTTTAGACAGGTAAAAATGCGCCACGCTTAAGCCAAAGCAGATATTGATCTGTGCTGAATATTCATAACGTTCATGACGACGCTCGACATTGTTCGAGAGCAGATTGTAGATATGAAAATGCAGTGCAGGGGTCAGGAACAGTTTTTCATTCCGCGACAGATACTGGGCATTTTTACTTTGAGTGCCCGTTAAATGATCCATCAGATTCTGGGTAGAAATATAGAAGCTCGGCTGAAACTGTGGCTCTTGATGGGTATTAAAGATCGGTGGATGATCTTTACTGGCATCGACGACATAACGGGACAGCGTAGTTTCCTTCGGCAGGATCTGTACCAGTTTGGCCCAGTCAAAACTGCATAGATACAGGCCCTGAATTTCTGCAGGACGGATCTGATGAGTATTGAAGATATCCAGTAAAATCAGCTGTGCATAGGCATGCGCAATATTCTGGATTTCATGCTGAGTACCTAATACCTGATTGATATTGCTTTGATAGAAATTGTTGTCTATTGCACATTCAAGCAGTTGATGGGCAGCCAGCCATTGCCCCAGACCTGGCGTGCTATACAGCATATGCTGTTGATATAACAGAAGTGTGAGTTGTTGCAGGGCATAATAAATCGATACCATCCGGGCAGTTTGAATGCTCTTCTTTTTGCCTAGAGAAAATAGCGAAAACTTCTGATGCGTCAGCTGATGATTACAGCGTTTGACGATATCAATATAAATTTTGGCAAAATGACTGCGCAACAGCATGGCCAGCTCAATAATCTGGTCATTCCGGTCGGAAGTGATCAGGCCCTGATTGACGAAATGCTTTTCCAGACTGGTCAGGACATTTTCAAGGGTGGGATGCAAGACCTGAATCAGGTCAAAGCGCAGGGTTTCTGTACATTTCAGCTCAGAAACTTCCAATAAGGCATTAAACAGGGATTTGGATGAATTCCCCAGCTGTAGAATCGAAATCCCCGCAACCCATTCCTGCAAAGCCTTGGCAGTGGTTGGACAAAAGCTCAACTGCTCTCGTTTAAGTTCCGTCGGTGTCTGAAAAATGTCTGAAGTATGCGTGCTCATCTTTATTATTTAACTCAAAAATGTTGAAACCCCAAAAAGCGGTGTCTTATTCTTCTCGCCCGCTATTTCTCGAACCAGTTTAGGAACCAAATACCCCGGCAGGTTCGCTAAAACTTCTGTATAAATCTCATTAATATGGTCAGGCGCTAAATCAAAATGATGCGCACCTTTTACTTTATCAAGTACATGTAAATAATAAGGCATGACCCCGGCATCAAACAAGCGATAGCTTAAATCTACTAAAACCTGAGCAGAATCATTCACCCCGTTTAATAAAACCGCCTGATTCAGAACGGTGATCTGCTGTTGAACCAGTTGGTTTAAACGCTTGCAAGTGAAGTCATCCAGCTCCGATGCATGGTTTGAGTGTACCACCAGAATAATACGTAGCCTACTGTTTTTTAACATGCTAAGTAGCTCTTCGTCGACTCGGTTGGGGATCACAATAGGAACTCGTGAATGTATTCTTAAGAATTTGAGATGTGATACTGATTCTAATCGTTCAATCCAGGTTTTTAATTTCCGGTTCGATAAGGTTAGTGGATCACCGCCACTCAGAATCACTTCATTAATATCAGGCTGGCTTTCCAGATATTGCTTGATATTTATCCAGTCTTCATTTTTAGGCAGATTTTCCTGATAGGGGAAATGCCGGCGGAAACAATAACGGCAATGTACAGCACAGGCACCAGTCAGTGTCAGCAAGAAACGGGATTTATATTTGTGCAGTACGCCGGGTTGCTGATTGGCCTGTTCTTCGCCCAAGGGGTCGGTAACAAATCCTGGATGTTCTTCCAGTTCCAGATGATGGGGCAGCACTTGTAAAAGCAATGGGTCTAAAGGGTTTCCGGTCTGCATTTTGCCCACAAAAGCACGTGGTACGCGCAGTTTAAACTGTTCAGAAGCTAAAATGGCGCCTGAGAGAAGCTGTTCAGGTGCGAGTTGCAGCACTTCAAGCAGTTCGCGTGGATCAGTGATCAGGTCGCTGAGCTGTGATTGCCAGTTTTGTTCTTGATATAAATAGTTCGTCATGCCGGAAGATTAACAATAATAAGTGAGAGGACAAAGCCTGATGGGCACAGTTTAACAGTTTGTGCGGAAGCGCAATAATCCACTGCGCTATAAAATAAAGAGTGATTAAGCTATGCTGATCTTCGTGCTCGCCTGATGGTATTTTAACGTTGAGCAAGACATGAATAAACAAAGGATTTTCATGTCTGATTGTAACTTAAACAGCCTGAGTGGGTGAAAGCGGATTTTTTCATTGCGGCAAAGTGTATTGCTCATTTAGAATACGCAACATCAAATGAATGTGCATGTGGCAACTCAATGTTCGTGTCAGACTTGCTAAATGACATCGCAACAGCCCATAGCATCAATAGATTAAAGTTAGTAAGTTTGGAGTGCGCCAGTCATGGCCTATTATTCTACGAATGATTTCAAGTCAGGCCTTAAGGTTATGCTTGATGGCAACCCATGTTCAATCATGGAAAACGAATACGTAAAACCAGGTAAAGGCCAAGCTTTTAACCGCGTAAAATTACGTAACCTTAAATCAGGTAAAGTTCTGGAAAAAACTTTCAAATCAGGCGAGAACCTAGAAGCGGCTGATATCGTTGAAGTAGAAATGGAATACTTGTACAACGATGGCGAAATGTGGAACTTCATGGATCCTGTTACCTTTGAACAGATCGCAGCTGATAAAACAGCAATGAGCGATGCTGCAAAATGGTTAAAAGACGATTCAAATGAAAAATGTACCATCATGTTGTTCAATGGCGTGCCTTTAAACGTGACTCCACCGAACTTCGTCGTACTTAAAATCGTTGAAACTGATCCAGGTGTTCGTGGTGATACTTCTGGCGGTGGCGGTAAGCCAGCGAAACTTGAAACAGGTGCTGTGGTACGTGTTCCATTATTCGTACAGCAAGAAGAAAGCGTTCGTGTAGATACCCGTACTGGTGATTATTTAGAACGTGCATAATGGTTTGAAAATAGACTATTATCGAGAGGGATGATTTAAATCATCCCTTTTTTTATGCCAAAGTCTTAGAGGAAAAGCGAAAGAACAGGCGTAAAGTCGCAAGGGAAAACAGCAGTACCTCGAACAACAACAATCACGCTGATTTGTATGCATCACAATATGAGGGATTGAATGGAAACTTTACAAAAGAAGTCGACGCTGACTTCGAAAATGATTTGGCTTTTGGTAGCCATTGTGGGTGCAGTCTCTTTTGGAGTTCTAGCACTGAGTCGGGGTGAGCATGTCAATGCAGTCTGGCTGGTACTTGCCGCCGCCTGTGTCTATAGCATTGCTTACCGTTTCTACAGTTTGTTTATCGCCACCAAAGTATTTGAGCTGAATGAACGCCGTTTAACGCCTGCGCATCGTCTGGCCGATGGTCTGGACTATGTGCCGACCAACAAAAGCGTTCTGTTTGGCCATCACTTTGCAGCGATTGCCGGTGCAGGTCCTTTAGTCGGTCCGATCTTGGCAGCACAAATGGGCTATTTACCCGGTACGATCTGGCTGTTAGTCGGTGTGGTGCTTGCCGGTGCAGTCCAGGATTTTCTGGTACTGTTTATTTCCACCCGTCGTGACGGTCGATCACTCGGTGAGATGGCCAAGCAGGAACTCGGAACCTTTGCCGGTATTATCGTGATGCTCGGTGCCTTGGGCGTGATGATCATCATTCTGGCAGTATTGGCGCTAGTCGTTGTTAAAGCACTGACTAACAGTCCATGGGGTGTATTCAGTATTGCAGCCACCATTCCGATTGCGATCTTTATGGGCATCTACATGCGTTTTATCCGCCCGGGTAAAATTGCTGAAGTCTCGATTATTGGTTTTGTCTTGATGATGCTGGGCATTATCTACGGTGAAAACATCGCACAACATCCATATTGGGGTCCGTTCTTTACGCTTTCTGGCACTGAACTCACTTGGGCACTGATCATTTATGGTTTCATTGCATCGGTACTGCCAGTCTGGCTATTGCTTGCTCCACGTGATTATCTGTCGACCTTCCTGAAAATTGGCGTGATTGCAGGTTTGGCCGTGGGTATCCTGTTTGCCATGCCTGAAATGAAACTGCCAGCGATTACCAAATTCATTGATGGGACTGGTCCTGTATTCGCAGGTTCTATGTTCCCATTCCTGTTCATTACTATTGCGTGTGGTGCGATTTCCGGTTTCCATGCCTTGGTTTCTTCAGGGACGACACCGAAACTGGTCAACAACGAACGCGATATCCGTATGATCGGTTATGGCGGTATGTTGATGGAATCTTTTGTAGCGATCATGGCTTTGATCTGTGCTGCAATTCTGGATCCAGGAATTTATTTTGCGATTAACTCACCAGCAGCCTTGCTCGGTACTACCGCAGAAAGCGCAGCAGAAGCAGTGCGAACCCTTGGTTTTGTGGTAACCCCTGAAGCCTTGAATTTACTGGCACAGGAAGTGGGTGAGAACTCGATTCTGTCGCGTACTGGTGGTGCGCCAACTTTTGCAATTGGTATGGCGCATATCATCACCGAAATTTTCAACAGTCGTGAAATGATGGCGTTCTGGTATCACTTTGCGATTTTGTTTGAAGCACTATTCATCCTGACTGCTGTAGATGCGGGTACGCGTGCCTGTCGTTTCATGGTGCAGGATACTGTCGGTATTGTGATTCCAGCAGTAAAACAATCACATAATTTCTTCGGAAACCTGTTGGGTACTGCGGTTGCAGTGGCAGGCTGGGGCTTCTTCGTCTATCAGGGCGTAGTCGATCCACTCGGCGGGATTAACAGTTTATGGCCGCTGTTTGGTATTGGTAACCAGATTTTGGCTGCGATGGCGCTCATTCTTGGTACTGTCATTCTGTTCAAGATGAAAAAACAGAAATATGTGTGGGTGACAATTATCCCGACAGTGTTCCTGTTCATCACTTCCATGACAGCAGGCTGGCAAAAGATTTTCCACGAAAATCCAAAGATTGGTTTCTTGGCGCAGGCAGATCGTTTCAACACGGCGATTGCCAATAATGAAATCCTAGCGCCAGCGAAAACTGTGGCAGAAATGCAGACGGTAGCGATGTCGAACCAGATTAATGCTGCACTCTGTGCTTTTTTTATGATTGTAGCCTTTGTCATGTTGTTTGCTGCAATTCGCGTTATCCGTCGTGCATTGGCAAATCCTGAGCCATCTGTACATGAAGCAGAAGCGATTTATCGCGATCCTGAAGAGATTCAGCCAGCGAAAGGTCATTAAGGGGAATATTATGAATCTGAAGTTTGCCAAAAGCGGGAAAACGATGATTTATAAAATCATCAAAATGACCGTGATGTCACAAAAGGATTTAATCCTGAATCCGAAAAACTGGTCGCGGATTGCGACCTTGTGGCAACGTTTGCAGCAAAGTTTCCGTCTGATGGTCGGTGTACCTGATTACCAGACCTATGTGGAGCATATGCGCAAGCATCATCCCGATCTGGAAGCCATGGACCCGAAAACATTTTATCGTCACTGTGTGGATTCCCGTTATCCATCTGCGGGCGGTGATATGAAGAAGTGTCCGTGTTAATCATTAATTCATAGCAAGCGCCTTTCGGGGCGCTTTTTTTTATCGTTAAAAATTAATATGAGGAATAGACGATCGCGTTAAATCTGAGGTCATTGATTGAGCTAGCGTAGAAAAGTTTTATTATAAAAATCCATGAAATCGCTTAAGTCTCTATACCTTTTAAGTATAGACCTCTTTCATAAATCATTTTTTACTCAGCTCCAAGTTATAAATTCCAGCAATTAGATTGAATCTCAAACCGAGTCTTTTAGCTCTA
>NZ_JAMXXS010000039.1:0-22897 GCF_024129595.1 Acinetobacter lwoffii
TAACTGTTCGAAGTAATTCATTTCGCTCTAGCGAGCTACTCTTTGTATCTTTCCATGGTTTCGCATTTTTTCTAGGTGGAATCACCGCATGTGCTTGCCGATCTGCAATGACCTGACGGCATTGCTTGGTGTCATAAGCTCCATCGGTATAAACAGAGTCAATCTGCTCATCTTGTGGAATCTGATTAAGTAAATCACCAAGCACCTGTGAATCACTGACATTATTGGTTGTGAGCTGAATAGCGCGTATTTGTAGGGTTTTGGCATCTATACCAATATGTAGTTTACGCCATTGGCGACGATATTCAGCTCCATGTTTCTTGCGTTTCCATTCGCCCTCACCTAGAAACTTCATGCCTGTAGAGTCTACGAGTAGATGCAGCCCATCGCTACTTTTTTGGTAGCTGATTGCAATATCAATATGCTGTTGTCGTCTACAAATTGTAGTGTAGTCTGGCGCTATCCAATTTAATCCGCAAAGTTTAATCAGACTTTGCACAAAGCCAGTAACCATACGTAAAGACAGACGGAATAAGGATTTAATCATTAAGCAGCATTGGATAGCTGCGTCGGAGTAGGTTTGATTTCGCCCTTGTTTGCCTTTTGATGGCGCATACCATTGCGTAGCAGGATCAAACCAAATGGCAATATTTCCGCGACTCATGAGTGCTCGGTTATATGCGGGCCAATTGGTTGTGCGGTAGATTTTGTGTGTAGGCTTCTTCATTTGAAAATTATATCGCTGAAAAAGCCTTTACAGATAGGTTTGTGCAACAAAGCCGCTTTTCAATGTAATTTCGCGTTACGCACTTCTCTCCATGACCGTATTTACACCAGTTTAGGGATAGTTTTGCTTATTATTGGGTTATTGTATACACATGGAATTCACTTTCTAAACCATTTAAAAACAATTGTATTGGTTCCTGCTTTAATTTTAACTGCCTTTGGAATAGATAATTTATATAGAAAGCCAAATAGACTTAGTTGTCTTAAAGTTGGACTGATCCTCGGCCTATTGCTATTAGCTTATATTCAATATTATGATTTAGTAGAACTGCAAAATTATTATGACTCTTTACATAATGATGAGACTTGGCAGCAATTTGGCGCATTATAACAGCTAGCACAAAAAAATTTGGTGGGTGAAAAATTTACAATCCTAATTCTGATTTATCATGTTATTACATAGGAAAACTGCCTTTAAAAGACGGGTCTTGCTAGTCTAGAATTGCAGACGAAAGGGAATAAAATGCCTGTATATCCGATTCTAGAAATTGATCATTTTCAGCATCATAAACAAAAGATTTTTCTTCTAATAAGTATTGGCCATCTTGCTCACTAAGAAAATTTTAAAGTTATTTGCTTGATCAGGGAAAATTTGTTCTCCGTCAAAAAAAGATCATAACAATCTCGAACGGCTTTGTTGCGCAAAGCTGTTCTTAAGGACTTTTTCAGCAATATAATTTTCAAATGAAGAAGCATACACATAAAATTTACCGCACAACCAATTGGTTCGCATATAACCGAGCACGCATTCATCGCGGAAATATTGCCATTTGGTTTGATCCAGCTACGCAATGGTATGCCCCATCAAAAGGCAAACAAGGGCGAAATCAAACCTAATCCGACGCAGCCATCCAATGCTGCTTAATGATTAAATCCTTATTCCGTCTGTCTTTACGTATGGTCACTGGCTTTATGCAAAGTCTGATTAAACTTTGCGGCTGAGCAGCCCCGAATATCAGTGATATTCGTACAGTACGCTTTGTAGAAGACAAAAGCATATTGATATTGCAATCTTGGAGAATATTCTCCAGAGCTTGATAATAATGGTATTTATATTTTACCTGCTTCAGGTGAGTATGAAATTAGAGTATTACAACCTAGATCACAGGCAAGAAAAGATAAAAAACCTCAATACTGGATGAGTATTAACATTAAATAAAAGACCTCTTGCGAAAGTATCGTTTTACCTAATTTTTGAATTGGCTAAAACCTTATTAAATGTAGCTTTATGCTGTTTAAATTTTGACTAACGCAAGAAGTCTAAAGACTTGCTAGATTCTTTTAAGCTTTTATACAAGGGTTCAAAAACTATTGCCAGTTAAGCGGGGCGTGATTTTTACGCAGATGTGTTTATGTTAGTAAAATGATATAGATTACTTGTTTAATACCCCGAGGAATAATTTAATCTTGCTGTGCGTTTGTCACTTTTCTTTCAAAAGTTGATTATATCTTTCAACGTAACCGTCGTGATATTCAAGCCCTTTTGATAGGAATTTGCAGTGAAAGAATAGGCGAAACTTATCTTAAATAATGGTAATTCCTTATCTTTAAAATAGAGAACGCCCGATGAAATTCATTAGGCGTTTACTTTAAATAAGTGTCAGCTTATTTTATAACCAGATGTACTTGTCAATCATGATTCTTTTTCTCAATTGCCTTAAAAAAACAATCTTGCTATTTTTGACTTTTCACACCATTTTGTTCAATTTGTACTGCGGCTTGCCAGCTAGGTAGTTGGCTTAAACCTGCTACGTAACGTTGGATATGGGGATAATTTTCACCTTGTCCCATATGATAAACTAAAGCATGTAGTCCAAAGCCCATCATGAAGTCAGCACCGGTTAAACGGTCTGCCACTAGAAATTCTTTATCTTTTAAATATTCATTTAAATGGCCAAATACTTTATCGAACTCAACTTGAGTATAATTTTCTAGAAATACCAACTTCGTGCCCTGCTTGGTTTCTATCGTATTAAACGTTTTTAACAAAAATGGCAGCATGGCAGAGCTTTCTGAGAAATGAATCCACTGTAGATAATCGACATATGTAGATTCATCCATATCTGGTGCTAAATGCGGCGCAAGTTTCTGAATTAATAACTCAACGATTGCGCCTGACTCTGCAATAACTTTGCCATCCCATTCCAATACTGGAGATTTCCCTAAAGGGTGAATGGTTTTTAAAGAGTCAGGGGCCAAATGCGTGCTTGAGTCACGATAATAGCGTTTCAGCTCATAGGGCTGCTTGATTTCTTCAAGTAACCACAAAATACGAAAAGAACGTGATTGATCTAAATGATGTAGTGTGATCATGATAATTCCTATTTTTTTAAATTTTTACAACCACTTTGCCAAAGTTTTCGCCTTTCAACATACCATTGAAAGCATTGATCGTGTTATCTAAACCTTGCACCATATGCTCTTTATATTTGATTTTTCCGTCTTTCAACCATTCAGACATTTGCTGATAGAATTCCGGATACTGACTGCCATAATCATCAAAAATAATAAAGCCTTGCATGCGAATACGCTTTTTTAAAAGGGTGGAAATAAAGCCCGGTAAACGGTCTGGCCCTTGTGCTTGCTCGGTAGCGTTATACTGGGAAACCACACCACACACCGGTACACGTGCCGCAGAGTTAAGCAATGGCCATACCGCATCAAACACTTTACCCCCGACATTCTCATAATAAATATCAATACCGTTGGGAGCTGCTTGTTGTAATTGTTCTGCAAAATTTTCATCATGATGATTGATACAAGCATCGAAGCCGAGTTCTTCTACTGCATAACGGCATTTTTCAGGCCCACCTGCGACGCCAACCACGCGACAACCTTTAAGTTTGCCAATCTGTCCAACCGTAGCACCAACAGGTCCCGTTGCAGCTGCAACGACTAAAGTTTCACCGGCTTTAGGCTGACCAATGTCCAACAGCCCCATATAAGCAGTAAATCCTGGCATTCCCAAAATACCCAATGCCCAAGATGGATGTTCAGGTTGCATACCTAAGCTTTGACATGCAGTCCCATTAGAAATTGCGTAGCCCTGCCAGCCATTTCCTGAAAGAACCCACTCGCCTTCTTTGAATTTTGGGTTTTTAGAGGCCACCACTTGACTGACTGTTCCACCGACCATCACTTCACCAATTTCAACCGGTGCTGCATATGAAGGAGCATCACTCATGCGACCACGCATATAAGGATCGAGTGACAAGTAAATGGTTTTTAACAATATCTCGCCTTGTTTAAGTTCATTGAGCTCAACTTGCTCAATACGAAAATCGCTGTGTTTTGGCTCACCCACTGGCCGTTTAGCTAAAACGATGCGTTGATTAATAACTGTTCTCACACATATAACTCCATGTTTTATTTAAAAGTATTTCTCTTCACAATCAAAAATTATGATTAAAATTTCTTTACATCCATTGTAGATGAGTTATAATAAAAAACAATACGACTGGTCTATTTTTTACAATAGAGTAAATAATTAATATGAAGCCTACTCCTATTAAAAAGTCTGAAGCGAAGCGCTTACACATTCTTAACACTAGTTCAGACCTGATTTTGCATAAAGGTTTTACTGGCGTAGGATTACAGGAAATTTTACAGAGTTGTGAAATCCCCAAAGGCTCGTTTTATCATTATTTCCAATCCAAGGAAGCTTTCGGATGTGAATTGGTACAGCATTATGTAGATAATTACCAAGTCCGTTTAAATGATGTATGGCGTAGCGATAAATCCCCTTATCAAAAGCTGATTGAGTATTTTAATTTATGGATAGAAGATCCTGAAACACAGTGTGGTTGGGCGGATAGCTGTTTAATTGTGAAACTTGCCGCAGAAGTTGCCGATCTATCTGAAGATATGCGCTCCATTATGTCCGCTGGCGTCGATGATGTAATCCAACGTATTGCTGGTTTAATTGATTTGGGTAAACAGGATCAATCTATTCAAGCAGATACTGAGGCCTCGACGTTGGCACAAGTACTTTACCAAATGTGGTTAGGTGCAGCATTACTGAGTAAGTTGCAAAAAGATAAAACACCATTACATCAAGCTCTAAGAGCAACTAAATTTCTATTAAAAAGTGAAGATTCATAAAAATTAAATTAAATATCAATTACATAATTAATGATAGCAACCCAATGATTACTTATTAATGTGCTGCTATTAGATCAACTTACAATCCATGAGTATAGCGCACAATGAATTCTCCTTCTAAAGCCCTCATGACTCGTATTTTAGTCGGATATTTAGGCTTATATCCCACACTATTACTAGTACTCACTTTATTAAAGCCAATTACTCAGCATCAAAGTTTCCCGATGATGGTGTTGATTGAAGTCATAGTATTAGTGCCAGTAACGCAACTGATTTCTTTCCCACTGGCAGGTTGGCTCATTACACAGCTAAAAAATTTTAAGAATTTGTTTTAAGAAGAATTTATGCTGGCAACAGCAATCCTAAGTCCTTATTTTGCCAACCACAAAGGTTGGCAAAATAACTCACTTAGTCGATATTAATCTGCGTAAGCTGGATAATCAATATAGCCCTTTTCCGTCCCACCATACATACTGCTTGCATCTACTGCATTCAATGGCCAGCCATTGGCAATGCGATCGGGTAAATCTGGATTCGCAATAAATGGGCGTCCAAATGCAATTAAATCGGCCAGCCCTGCCTCTAAAATTCGAGTCCCTCTTTCTGCCGTATATCGACCTGCATAAATAATCCGACCACTGAAAGTGTCTCTGACATCTTTACGAAAATCATGAGGAAGTTCTGGTGCATTATCCCAATCAGCTTCTGCAATAGATAGATAGGCAATCCCAACTTCTTCAAGTATTTTTATGGCTTCAATATAAGTCACATGTGGATCATCTTCAACCAACCCCATGTAAACACGATCTTCCTCTGTACTTTCAAATAGCGGGGCAAAACGCACTCCTAAACGATCTGCACCAACCACCTCAGCAACTGCCTCTACTACTTCACGTAAAAAACGCAAACGATTGTTTAGTGATCCACCATATTCATCTTCACGGTGGTTACTATGTGCAGAGATAAATTGATTTACCAAATACCCATTTGCACAATGAATTTCAACCCCATCAAAACCAGCAGCCAATGCATTACGCGCTGCTTGAGCATAGAGTTGCACTAATTCTTTAACTTCTGCATTGCTTAAAGCACGTGGCATTGAAGGATCAGCCAAGGCCCCTGCATTGGGCCCGGTTTCAATAAAGACTTTAACATTACTATCAGCCCTAATAGCCGAGGGCGCGACTGGTGATGCATGATTGGGTTGCAAAGATGTATGTGAAACACGCCCAACATGCCAAAGTTGTGCAAAAATAATGCCTCCTTTAGCATGCACTGCTTCCGTCACTTTACGCCATCCAGTAATCTGTTCAGGGCTGTAAATACCGGGAGTCCAAGCATAGCCTTGACCACGTGGCTCGATTTGCGTACCTTCGGTGACCATAAATCCAGCCCCGGTACGCTGTTGATAATAGGTCGCCATCAACTCATTTGGAATATTCCCTGGCTGAGTACTGCGCGACCGCGTTAATGGTGGCAATACAATACGGTTTTGCAAAACATACGGGCCTAAGCTCAGGTTTTGAAAAAATTTGCTGGCTTTCATTTCATTGTTTCCAAGTGATCATGACTTAATTGATCTAAATTAAAAAAAATACCCTTCCTTCCTGTATATAGAAAAAATAAAGGAAGGAAAGCTATTCACTCAGGCCCTTCACCATTAAGTGAGGGTTATTTTGCTTATTGCGCCAGTTGCTCAGAGTCAGAAGTTTTATTCACTGCTAAGCACCACAACAGACACTAGCTACTCTTTATTTCAACAATTGAAGTAATGCTGAGGCAGTTGCAGCAGAAGATGCTGGATTTTGTCCAGTAACCAGCAAGCCATCTACTTGAACATGTACTTGCCAATCATCCACTTTAGAATAATGACCACCGTTTTCTTTAAGCATGTCTTCGACTAAAAATGGTACAATTTCAGTCAAACCTACAGCAGCCTCCTCAGTATTGGTGAAACCAGTCACTAATTTACCGCTAACTAAAGGCGCTCCATTACTCGCTTTCACATGACGAAGAACACCTGGCGCATGACACACTGCTGCAACAGGTTTGCCAGACTGAATCGCCTGTTCAATCAGAGAAATTGAAATCGGATCTTCTGCTAAATCCCACAATGGGCCATGCCCGCCTGGATAAAACACTGCATCATAATCAGCTACAGAAATTTCGCTAAGTTTATGCGTCTGTGCCAATGCTTGCATTGCAGTTGGATCAGCTTCAAAACGATGAGTGGTTTCAGTTTGTGCTTCTGCTAAATTACTTTTCGGATCTAGTGGTGGCTGCCCACCTTGAGGCGACGCCAGCGTAACTTCAGCACCAGAGTCAATAAAGGTGTAATACGGTGCAGCAAGTTCTTCTAGCCAGAAACCTGTTTTCTTACCAGTATTGCCAAGTTGATCATGTGAGGTTAAAACGAGTAAAATTTTCATATTATTTCTCTGATATTTTTCAGGATTGAAGAGCATTGTTGCATGATCACTTGCCGTGTGGCGTGACCACGACAGATACGCTTATTTAGATGCTCGTCTCGAGAATTTGACGACTGATCTCTAATGAAACAGTTTTATGTTCGCCTAGCTGTGTCAGATTGTGTGATTTAAGTTGCGTAATGATGATCTCAATATCTGTCTCCCCCAGTCCATAATCGCTAAGACGAGTCGGCAATCCAAGTTGCTCAAAGAAGGCTCGAGTACGAGCAATAGCAGTATCAATACGTTGTTCTTCATCACCTTCGACAATCTGCCAGACTCGAGCTGCATACTGTAGTAATTTTTCTCGCTTCTCTTGACGACGCACTTGTAGATTGGCCGGCAACACAATGGCCAAGGTACGAGCATGATCAATACCATGTAAAGCCGTGAGCTCATGCCCAATCAAATGGGTTGACCAATCTTGTGGTACACCAGCTCCAATTAGCCCATTCAGTGCCATGCTAGCAGCCCACATCAAATTCGCACGCGTGTCATAATCTGCTGAATCGTCCAAGATTTTCGGTCCAATCTCAATCAGAGTTTGCAATAGACCTTCGGCAAAACGATCTTGTACGTGTGCATTCACAGGGTAAGTTAAGTACTGTTCCATGACATGAACAAATGCATCGACTACGCCATTTGCTAATTGGCGCGTCGGCAAGCTAAAAGTTTTGTTCGGATCCAGTACGGAAAATTGTGGAAAAACATAGGGGCTGCTAAATGACAATTTGGCTTGGGTCGATTTTCTGGTGACTACCCCACCGCTATTCATTTCTGAACCAGTTGCCGGAAGGGTGAGTACACTCGCAAAAGGCAAAGCTTGGGTAATTTTATTACCATGGGTTTCTAAAATCTCCCATGTATCCCCTGTATAATTGACTGCTGCTGCAATAAATTTAGTACCGTCAATTACCGATCCACCACCGACTGCCATCAAGAAATCTATCTTTTGTTCTCGAATCAGCTCTACAGCTTTCATGAGGGTTTCATAACTCGGATTCGGCTCAATTCCGCCAAATTCATGAATTTCTCTTGCACCTAATGCTTCACGCACTTCAGCTAAAGTACCATTCTTACGTGCACTTTCACCACCAAACAACATTAATACTTTTGCTTCTGTAGGCACATAGTCATTGATTTTAGTTATTGTATCGCCACCAAAAATAATGCGGGTCGGATTATAAAAGTTAAAATTCAGCATATTTTTATCCTAGGATGATCAGTTAATTGATTTGAAAAACCACCGTTATTCATCAAATAAACTTTTAAAAAATCGGACAACACTACGGCTTTTGCCTACACCATGTGCTAACTATACATAAAAATAGACCAGTCGTCTATTTTTATAAAAATTATCTTAGCTTGGCGACTTTAGTGATGGTTAAGCAAATTCAGGCTTGTTCTATACCGCTTTTATTATTGATGTATTTTCACGAGCGATTGTTGGATGGAAGATATCAACACGTATGACTACTGACATGGTCGTGAACGCATTGGCTGAAACAGTGAATGGCTCATAGAAAATAGCAATGATTAAATATTTTAAAAGCAGATTGGCACGGTTTAGCAGATGTACAAATGCGACAGTAAATTAGATAGATTGGTTCAATATAAAGCATGTACATAGGTGCATTCGTTTATTTACCCTGTTCTGGATATTGACCCATTTAAATGATGAGATTAAGCCATTAAATAAAGTAGCCCAACTTGAATAAAAAGCCTCTGACAAACCTCACAGGGTTGAAGTGCTGCCTTTCATTCAAAATTTCAGGCAGCACACTCATACATTTAAGCGTCGGTTTAAGCTGGTAGTTTACTCGCCAAAACATCTACTTTTTCAATAGACGGTGGCTCTGAAAATAGCTCTTCGGCCTGAGCCATCAACGCAGCTGCAACCTTGCCAGATAAATGTGCTTGGCGACCCGCCTCATCAGGAAATGCATCAAAAATACCAAATGTTGTAGGTCCAAGACGTAGGCCAAACCACGCAACTGTCGCAGGTTCTTCCATGACAATAGGTAAACCGCCTTTAAGGAAAGCTTCCACTTCGTCTTCTTTACCCGGTTTAGCTTCAAGACGGACATATAAAGCTGTTTTAAGCATGACTAAAACTCCACAATTGATTAAAATTAAAACTCATACTGACATTGATAATTTATGTATGTCAGAAAGTTTTGTTGTACAAAGGTTAAAAACAATTTTCCATAGCAGAGCCAAAATTTGGATGTTTATTTCGGCATAATGCTATGAATTTATTCAAGTTAAGATCATTAACATTTGAATCAAAAAATCAAGATATGAGATGATTAAATTCAATCTTAGTTATATAAGGATCAATTGACTCTACCTTAGATTTATAAGCTGACCTCTTCATCTGGAAATTATATTGCTCAAGAAGCATTCAAGAACAACATTGTACATCCTCATATCTATGAAAGTTATTTAGCTAGGAATTTGCTGTGAAACTCTATATGTTTCTCTATAAAGCTCGCAATGAAGTAATAGCTATGGTCATACCCTTCTCTTAGGTTAAGTGTAAGAGGATATTCTTGTTCCAAACAAATATTACTAAGAAGCTTAGGCCTTAACTGTTCTTCAAGAAAATCATCAGCTGTTCCTTGATCGACTAAAATAGGTAAATGAACTTCAGCGTTTTTGATTAATTCAATCGCATCATAGCTTTTCCATAAAGTTTCGGTTTCACCTAGGTAGTGTGTAAAAGCCTTTTTCCCCCAAGGTACTTGGCTAGGTGCAACAATTGGTGCAAAAGCAGAAATACTTTTATACAGCTCAGGATTTTTTAATCCAATTACTAATGCACCATGACCACCCATGCTATGACCCATAATACTTTGGACTTGATTGGTCGGAAAATTCAGGTCAATCAGATTTCTGAGCTCTTCCACAATATAATCATACATTTTGAAATGCTGCGACCAGGGTGCTTGTGTTGCATTCACATAGAATCCTGCGCCTTGGCCTAAATCATAATCTGCATGATCTGGTACATCCTCTCCACGTGGGCTGGTATCTGGTGCAACAATAATGACTTTATGTTCAGCCGCATACTTTTGTGCTCCGGCTTTAGTAATAAAGTTCTGTTCGTTGCAAGTCAATCCTGATAACCAATATAACACTGGCAACCGCTCATCTTTGTCATGAGGTGGCAGATATATTGAGAATTTCATTGAACAGTTTAATGCTATTGACTGATGGCGATACACTTCTTGCGATCCACCAAAAGAAGCATGTTTCTCAATTATTTCCATAATCAATTACCTATGTTGAGCAAGACTTCATGAGAAATCGAGTAAACAAAGAGTCTGACATTCTCCACAGAGAATACTGATAAAGATTTAAAATGTAGGCAGGTTTGTTGAACCTATACATGATGGATACATAGATAGATCTGTTTTACAGATGATGTGCCGTTTTAGAGGATTCCATGCATGTCATTCATGATTCACATGCATGGAAAAGTATAAGGTCTGACGGAATTATTCGTAATGAATTACAGTACGAATTGACTTACCTTCATGCATTAGATCAAAGGCTTCATTGATCTGATCCAAGCCCATCGTATGTGTCACAAATGGTTCTAATTGAATTTTACCGTTCATGGCATCTTCAACCATTCCTGGAAGTTGCGTACGACCTTTTACGCCACCAAAGGCAGAACCCAGCCATTTACGACCAGTAACCAGTTGGAATGGACGGGTAGAGATTTCCTGACCTGCGCCAGCTACACCAATAATTACGGATTGTCCCCAGCCACGGTGTGCACTTTCAAGAGCTGCACGCATCACATTCACGTTACCAATACATTCAAATGAATGATCTACACCCCAGCCAGTCATTTCGACAATGACTTGCTGGATTGGTTTATCGTAATCTTTAGGGTTCAAGAAGTCCGTTGCACCAAACTCTTTTGCCAGCGCAAATTTATCTGGATTCATGTCAACCACAATAATACGTCCTGCTTTAGCTTGACGTGCGGCTTGTACGACTGCCAAACCAATACCACCTAAACCAAAGACCGCAACACTATCACCTTCTTGTACTTTAGCCGTGTTGTGTACTGCACCGATACCCGTTGTGACACCACAACCCAGTAAGCAGACATGTTCGTGATTGGCTTCAGGATTGATTTTAGCCAATGATACTTCTGCCACTACAGTGTATTCACTGAACGTTGAGCAGCCCATATAGTGGTAAATCGGTTGACCATTGTAGGAAAAACGAGTGGTACCATCTGGCATTACGCCTCTACCTTGAGTTTCGCGAACAGAAATACACAAGTTCGATTTTCCAGATTTACAGAATACGCACTCGCCACATTCAGCAGTGTAAAGTGGAATAACATGATCACCTGGTTTGACGCTAGTCACGCCTTCACCAACCTCAACTACAACACCAGCACCTTCATGCCCGAGAATAGCCGGAAAAACACCTTCAGGATCATCGCCAGATAAAGTAAATGCGTCTGTATGACACACACCGGTATGGGAGATCTTAATTAATACTTCACCTTTCTTCGGTGGTGCAACATCAACTTCAACAATTTGAAGAGGTTGACCAGGACCAAACGCAACGGCAGCACGTGACTTCATGGAATAATTCCTTATACAGATCTATTTTAAATATGATTTTAGAATCTTGGCGATTTCAGCCAATTCTTCTTTTCGTTGTTGTTCTGTGGTTTCACCTGATACTAAAGTGTCCTTTAAATGAACCTCCAACATTTCATTCATCAAACCATTAATAGCACCACGCACAGAGCATATTTGTTGCAGAATTGCACCACATTCCACATTGTCTTCTAACGCTTTTTCAATCGCTTGCGTCTGACCTTTGATCTTTCTGACGCGTAGAAGAATCTTTTTTTTGTCTTCAACCTGATTAGGCATCAGACCTCCTTATTAGCTAGCATTAATACTATACTACCCCATAGTATAAAAAAAGCAATAATTTTTATAAATCGAAAATTAAAAAGATCTTTAGCGAAAATTTTCTATCCCTGTTTTTAGTTTTTTTAAATTAACATCATAGAGCTTATGCGAAAGTCACAAAAAAAATGGGACTTTTAGCTCCCATTTTTTTTGGCTCATGTTCTTTGTAATGCTATGACCTTTTAGAATTATGTTTCAAATTTTAGCCACTTTGTAGATATTTTGAACGTTTCAAGCCTTGAAAATACTACCGACAGTTTAGATTAAACTGCCTTTACAGACTGTACTAGAATATTTTTAGTGAGCAGATGATATTTATTATTCATTATTTAGGAATTATCAAATCCTATAAATATCATTTATTGGATTAATTTACTTTGGTACTGTGCATATCATCCCCCAGTTAAGAATAAGGAACAACTATGAATAAGATGATGAATGCTCTTATCCTAGAAAATTTTGGTGATCATGAATTTAAACGTGTAGAACTCCCTATACCTCAACCAGAGGCTGGGCAAGTTCTAGTACGTATTCATGCTAGTGGTGTAAACCCTATTGATTATAAAATTCGTCTTGGTGAAGCACCATATGCTATGCCAGAGCTTCCTGCCGTGTTGGGAACAGATATGGCTGGGGTTGTAACTGCTGTTGGTGAAGGTGTCACCCACTTCAACGTTGGAGATGAAGTTTACGGTCTGATTGGTGGCGTTCGTGGTCTTCAAGGATCTTTAGCAGAATATGTTGTAGCAGATGCCGATCTGATTGCATTAAAGCCACGGAATATCTCTATGCGCGAGGCAGCAGTACTACCATTGACGTTCCTCACCGCTTGGGAAGGTTTAGTGGATAACGCGAAGGTCCAACCAGGGCAAACTGTACTGGTTCAGGGTGGTGCTGGTGGCGTTGGTTATATGGTTGTTCAGCTTGCAAAATCACTTGATGCAAATGTTTGGGCGACTGGTCGTACAGCTGATCAACCACTGATTTCAGAACTCGGTGCAACACCTCTCGATTACACAACAGCATCTTCCGATGACATTATTGCTGCAAGCCCTGAGGGTCAAGGTTTTAACATTGTTTACGACACTGTGGGTGGTCCAGTACTCGAAGCTTCACTTTCCATGACAACTCACTATGGCCACATTACCAGCTGTGCTGCATTTGGTAATCATAATTTAGCGAGTTCATCTCTACGGTGTGCCACAGTGTCTGGCGTATTCGTCCTAATGCCGATGTTAACAGGCAATCGCCGTGCTCATCATGGTGATATCCTTAAGATCGCGACTCGTCTTGTTGAGGAAGGTAAACTGCGTCCTCTTGTTGATCCTCGTCATTTTACTCTAGACCAAGCGATTGAGGCTCATGATGCTGTTCAAGATCGCTCTGCCAATATTAAGGTCGTGATTGATGTCATTTAACGCACTTCAGGCCAAGACTTGGCGCTTCAATAGTATTGGAGATACAGATGTTCTGACATTAGAAACACTTCCTGTTGCTTTACCAGCAGCAGGAGAAGTTCTAATCCAGATGAAAACGATCGGACTCAACCGGGCTGATGTAATGTTTCGGCGTGGTACTTATATTCAAAAAGCAGTATTCCCTTCTCGTCTGGGATATGAGGGAGCAGGCATAGTTCTGGCAATAGGTGAAGGTGTACGCCAATTTTCTCCAGGAGATGCAGTATCGATTCTTCCGACTGACAATCTAGCCAAATATGGGACATATGCGGACAAGCTTCTGATTCCAGAAACTTTTTTAGTTCACAAACCCGATAGTTTAAGCTGGGAAGAAGCTTCTTCAATCTGGATGCAGTATTTGACGGCTTGGGGTGGTGTAATCCATGCTGGTGGACTTTCGAAAGGAAAAACGATCTTGATCACAGCAGCTTCAAGTAGCGTAGGACTAGCTGCGATACAGATAGCTGAAGCAGCGGGTGCTAAGGTCATTGCAAGTACACAGACGGTAGAGAAAAAGCAACGTTTACTGGATCTCGGTGTTAAAAATGTTATAGCCAGTGAAGATGAACCAGATTTGTATGAGGCGCTTGTTTCACGTTTGGGTGGAGAATATCTTGATGTCGCCTTCGATGCTGTAGGAGGGCCACATATTGAACAGATTGCAAAAGCGATGTCTGTGGGAGGAACTATGGTTATGCATGGTGCACTTAGCCCGGAGATCACACCATTTCCCCTTAAAGTTGCATTACGCAAGAGCTTAACCATGCGAGGTTTTTTGTTCCTTGAGGTTCTCCATGATCCTGTTCTAAGGGAGCAAGCCAGACGATTTATTCTTAGCAGTATAGGTGCAGGATATCTTCGTCCAGTGATCGACTGTTGCTTTAACTTTGAGGACATGCATGACGCTCAGCGCTATCTTGAATCAAATCAGCAAATAGGAAAAATTGTAGTTACTCTAAATACATGATGGTCTTATCTGATTTCTACTTTCTAGAAAAAAGGTTAGTTCCATCTGATTCAGGTTTCTATATGGCCCAACACTTCCGCTAAGTAATCAAACAATGCTCGGATTCGCAAAGGTGTCGGGCCCCGCTGTGGACGATATAAATACAGGCGCCAAACGGGAGAGGTTTCCTCATGAAGTATCTGAATGAGCTTACCACTCCTAAGCCACGGCAAAACTAGAAATCCAGGCATGTGTCCGAATCCAACCCCAGCGAGAATAGCTTGAAATTCAGCTTCTAGATCATCTGTAATAAAACGAGGCTTTGATGGCGTGAAGCTTCGACTTTCGGTGAATGTCCATGGCCAGTAACGCCCTGTTTTATGATCGAATAGTGCTGTTAGAGGGTATTTATCAAGGTCAATAATTTTTTTAGGCATTCCGACCTTATCAATTAACTCTGGCGTACCCACAGAATAAAAGTTCACTTTAGCCAATTCCCTTGCCACATATCGATTGTCCGGCAAAAATCCAAATCTGATCCCGATATCTATCCGCTCATCGATCACATCCGAGTGTGAATCTGTTAGCACACAATCCACGACAATATCTGGGTAACGTGTGGCAAATTCTGCTAGTGCAGGTACTACCAATTTACGCCCTAACACTGACGAAACAGTAAGACGGACAGTCCCACGCATTTCATCTCGTTTTTCCTTGGTGTCTTTTACAAGCAGAGCATCAATGGATCCCACCGCAAAACGTGCTTGCTTTGCCAAACGCTCACCATCAGCAGTAATTTTAATTTGTCGAGTACTCCTGTAGAACAGAATCTCTCCGCGCTGCTCTTCTAGCTCTTTTATTGCCCGTGTCACTAGCTGCGGGGAAATACCGAGCTGAGTGGCTGCCTCTTTAAAATTTCGAGACTCTGCTGCGACACAAAAGATACGCATCATTTCCAATTTGTTCTGCATGTCCAATCCTGTGGTCTGGTAATTATTCCGTAAATAGGAATTCTGAAAGATAATATTATTCATTTATTATACCTATCAAGGCTGTAATACTTAATCCATCAAATATGATTGACAGATAGGTTGAAGGGCACTTGTATGAATAATATAGAAAATAAAGTTATTGTTATCACTGGTGCAAGTAGTGGTTTAGGTGAAGCTACTGCTCGCTTACTTGCTAAAAAAGGTGCAAAGGTTGTACTTGGTGCTAGACGTACTGAAAAATTAGAGGCTATTGTTCACGACATTCGTGCTGAAGGTGGTCAAGCTGAATTTATTGTTATGGATATAACCAAACCACATGAAGTACAAGCACTTATTGAAAAGGCATTAAGCGCATTTGGTCAAATCGATGTATTGGTAAACAATGCTGGATTAATGTCTATTGCACCATTAAGTGAGCTAAAAGTTGATGAATGGGATCGTATGATCGACATTAATATCAAAGGTGTTCTTTATGGTATAGCAGCTACCCTACCTGTTTTCCAAAAACAAAACTTTGGACACTTTATTAATCTCGCATCTGTTGCAGGGATAAAAGTATTTAGTCCAGGAGGTACTGTTTATAGCGGTACTAAGTTTGCTGTAAGAGCCATCTCTGAAGGACTTCGTCATGAAGTTGGGGGAACAATTAGAACGACTACTATTGAGCCTGGTGCAATTGAGTCAGAACTAAAATTCGGTTCTTCTCATAAAGAAAGTTCAGAGTTTGTTACTGATTTCTACAAACAAGCCATACCAGCTGACTCAGTCGCTCGAGCAATTGCTTATGCAATTGAACAGCCTGCGGATGTAGATATTAATGAAATTGTTTTACGCCCAACGAGCCAAGAGTTTTAATTATTGAATAACAAAAAATGGGAGCACCTCGCTCCCATTTTTACTATATTTTTAAAGTTAAGGACAAATCTATGAAAGCCGTATCGTATGTTATCAATAACCATGATGATTTTAAAAATTCATTGGTAGATATTGAAAAAGCGAAGCCTACGCTTAAGGAGCGTGATGTACTGGTAAAAGTTCAGGCAATCTCTGTGAATCCAGTTGATACCAAAGTGAGAAAAAATTCGTCTGAAGCAAATAATCGTATTTTAGGTTGGGATGCCGTTGGGGAAATTATTGAAGTTGGCTCAAAAGTTACCTCGTTTAAAGTAGGAGATTCTGTTTGGTATGCTGGCGATTTAACCCGAGATGGTAGTAATGCTGAGTTTCAAGCAGTCGATGAACGAATTATCAGTCTTAAACCAATTACAGTATCTAATGCAGAAGCAGCAGCATTGCCATTAACTGCAATAACGGCATGGGAAATGCTGTTTGATCGGTTTCAAATTTCAGAAACAGAAGTTGGCAGTATTTTAATTATTGGTGGTGCAGGTGGTGTAGGATCAATCGCTATCCAACTCCTAAAAGCAAAAACAAATCTGACCGTTATAGCAACAGCTTCACGTGAAGAAACGAAATCTTGGGTGGAATCACTTGGTGCCGACCATGTCATTGATCATAGCAAAGATTTAAATGCACAAATCGAGACACTAGGCATTGCAAAACCAAAATACGTATTCTCTACAAATCATACAGAAACATATATCAAGCAAATAGTTTCTCTGATTGTACCACAAGGCAAGCTTGGATTGATCGATGATCCACAAACATTTGATATTATGCCGTTTAAGGCTAAATCTATTTCTATCCATTGGGAGTTGATGTTTACTCGTTCAATGTATGAAACCGATGATATTGAAAAGCAAGGTGAACTGTTGCAACAGGTTGCCCAATTAGTTGACCAGCAAAAAATTAGAAGTACGCTCAACCAAAATCTAGGCAATATTAACGCTGCAAACTTGGAGAAGGCGCATAAGTTGCTTGAATCAGGTAAATCAAAAGGCAAAATTGTACTAGAAAACTTCTAAAACAAATTAAAGGTGAAATAATGACTATTTCAGTAATTGCGAACTTTAAGGCAAAATCAGATCAAAAAGAAACGTTAGAAGCGCTTTTAAAAAGTGTAATAGAGCCTACGCTTCAAGAAGAAGGATGCTTGAAATATGAGCTTTATATTAGCGAAAATGACTCAAGTAGATATTTCTTCTTAGAAGAATGGCGTAGCAGGGAGGATTTAGATATCCATATAGCGTCTGATTATATTCAAAGTTTATTTGGTAATATCCAATCGCTAATTGAATCAAGTGATATTGTAGAAATCAAAAAAATATAGCTGTATTCGGACGTTATGATGAAGTATTCTTCAAATTAACATAGGGACTTAGAAAGCTAACAAAAAATGGGAGCTATAAGCTCCTATTTTTTAAGATTTTTTAATTTTTTAGTAGTAACCTAGGCTTCAACAAATTATGCCCCTGAGGGGAGCCACCAATACCCTGCATTTTGACAACAATGTCATCGTTTAGAGGCAGCAAATTTACGAGCATCAGTCGGTACGACCGGTGATTCATACGATAATGCTTTGGCTGAAACGGTGAATGGCTTATACAAAACAGAGGTTATTGAATATTTAAAAGCAGATTGGTAAAGTTTAACAGATGTACAACTTGCGACACTAAACTGGGTAATCGAGAATAAGCGAATTCCTATTCCTGAACACGTAGAGCCTGAACCGGAAAAAAGAGGCTTTTGGAGCCGATTCTTTAAGCCGTATGGCTGATTTGATTGTTCACTTGGGCTTATTAAAGCCGTGAAACATTGCTCACTTACTAAGCGTGAAACATGGAAAAACATAAAAAAAGCCCACCTTGGGGAAGATGGGCTATAAACTAGGAACTACAGGATTGATTTATAAGCGGAATCATAACGCATTTCGTATAAGGTGTATTATGTATTTTAGAAAACCTAATTAAATGTTTCTAGGTAGTTCATTAATTCAGTTTTTGCTTGCTTCTGTGCTCTTTCAAATGCTGTTTCCTTGTATTTATTTTTATGTTTCATATCTATTCCATATTCAGCTAAGAACTGTAAGATGATATGCAAGCTTACTTACAAGCATGTATTGAAGAATCTAATGGCGATGCCGCATTCATTGCAAAGGCTTTAGGTAACATTGCAAAAGCTAAAGGAATGGCTCAATTATCACGAGATACAGGCTTAGGCCGAGAAAGTCTTTACAAAGCACTTTCTGGTGATGTTAACCCTAGTTTTGATACTGTGATTAAAGTTGTAAAAGCACTGAATTTACGCTTAGCAATTTAAAAAAGTTATTTAAAAATGGAGTTTTAAGCTCCATTTTTTAATTTCGTATAAGGTGTATGATGTTAATTTTAGGAAATCTAAATACTCTTCTGATTCACACGTTTTGAAAGCTCTTCTGCACTTTCTACACGTTCAGAGTAACGATCAGTTAAATATGCTGATTGTCCCCTGGTTAAAAGTGTAAATTTATAAAGCTCTTCCATTACATCTACAATCCTACGGTAATAAGAAGAAGGTTTCATACGACCATCTTCCTCAAACTCAAGAAATGCTTTAGGAACTGATGACTGGTTTGGTATTGTGATCATACGCATCCAACGCCCTAAAATACGTAATTGATTTACAGCATTAAAGGATTGCGAACCTCCACACACTTGCATTACAGCTAAGGTTTTACCTTGCGTTGCACGTATTGCGCCTGCTGCTAATGGAATCCAGTCAATTTGAGCTTTTAAAATCGAACTCATTGAACCATGACGTTCAGGAGAGCACCAAACCATGCCTTCTGACCATGCTAAAAGCTCATGCAGTTCTTTTACCTTGGGATGCTGCATATCACCATCCTCAGGAAGAGGTAACCCTTTAGGATGGAAAATTTTAACTTCTGCACCGAAGTACTCCAGGATTCGGCCTGCTTCCTGAACTGCTAAACGGCTATATGATCTCTCACGATTTGAGCCGTATAGAAGTAATATTTTGGGTGGATGATCCAGGTTTTTTGCCTGAATTTTTTCTAAAGTCGGTTTTTCTAAAAGACTAAGATCAATATTTGGTAAGTTCATTAGATTCATACTTCTTTAAACACTTTTTTTCTAAGCCATAGCGAAACTGTCACTAAGGCAATCAATACAGGTACTTCAACCAATGGGCCAATCACGGTGGTGAAGGCGACAGGAGAAGCTAATCCAAAAGTGGCAATCGCTACAGCCAGTGCTAATTCAAAATTGTTGCCTGCCGCAGTAAAGGAAATAGCAGTCGTTTTAGGGTAATCGTTACCCATCCACTTACTCATAAAGAAGCTGATGAAGAACATTGCAACAAAATAGATCGTCAAAGGAATAGCGATTCTAAGCACGTCTAGAGGAAGGCTAATCACTTCACCACCTTTAAGACTGAACATTGCTACAATCGTGAATAAAAGCGCAATAAGGCTGATTGGGCTAATCTTTGGAATAAACTTAGTTTGATACCAATCCAAACCTTTCTGTTTGACTAAAATCAGCCGGGTTAAAAAACCAAGTAAGAATGGAATACCTAGATAAACCAGAACAGCATGGGTAATGGTCCAAAAGCTTACATCAATGATTTGTGCTTCTACCCCAAAGAATGGCGGTAAGAAGGTCAAGAACAACCAAGCATAAGTACTAAAGAACAAGATCTGGAAGATACTGTTAAACGCAACCAAGGCAGCAACATATTGATTATCCCCACATGCCAAACCATTCCAGACGAGGACCATCGCAATACATCGAGCTAAGCCTATGAGAATTAGGCCAGTCATATATTCAGGATAGGCGTGCAGAAAAATAATGGCCAAGCCAAACATTAAGCAAGGTGCAATGACCCAGTTCTGAATAAGAGATAATGTAAGGGTACGCTTATCCTCAAAGACTTTAGGCAAGGTTGCATAGTCAACTTTGGCAAGTGGTGGATACATCATCAAAATAAGCCCTATTGCGATAGGGATATTCACTGAATTAATGCTTAATTGATCTAATACAACAGATGTTTGAGGGAAAAATACGCCAATACCTACGCCTAATGCCATGGCAATGAAAATCCATAGAGTTAGGTTTCGATCTAAGAATGAGAGCTTTGATGCGGACATTGAATTACTCGCATTGCATAGAGATAGATAAGTTGCTCGTAGATTTATTTAATATTTCAGCATTCAAAACACTGAACACTGCATTTACCCATTCTGGTAAATCAGGATTTAATCGGTAATACACCCATTGTCCCTTGCGCTCATCTAGCAAAATTGAAAGGTTACGGAGTAAAGCCAAGTGACGAGAAATTTTAGGTTGGCTCAGTTGTAATATTTCTGTGATTTCACAAACACATACATTTTGTCTTTCTAAAATAATTTTTAAAATATCTAGACGTGTCGGGTCAGATAGGCATTTAAAGAAATCTGCTTGATCCATAATCTATACTCTAATATATGCTATTGCGAATATACGCATATCCATATATAAATGCAATATTATGAAGTCCTGAGTAAGTCCAATGTCATCAAAAGTTAAGATCTATCATAATCCAGCGTGCGGAACATCAAGAAATACACTGGCGCTAATTCGAAATACCGGAGAAGAACCTGAAGTTATTGAGTATCTTCTCAACCCTCCAAGTAAAAGTGAACTCATTAATTTAATTGAGAAATCAGGTCTTTCTGTACGTGAAGCTATTCGCAAAAACGTGGAACCTTTTGAAACGCTCAAGTTGGATCAGCAACACTGGACAGATGAGCAGCTTATTCAGTTTATGCTGGAGTATCCAATTTTAATTAACCGTCCATTTGTTGTGACTGAACTGGGGGTAAAACTATGTAGACCATCTGAACTCGTTTTAGATATTTTGTCTGCGCCTCAATTAGGAGCTTTTACCAAAGAAGATGGTGAAATAATCATCGATGAAAATGGTAAGCGGATTAAATAAATCCGCCTCATTTAACATAATGGTTGATATATGAACTAGATATGTTAGAACCCATTTAAAGTGTCTATATTCTCACCAATAAAAATGTCTGGTTTATGATGGTTTTTATCACCATGGACTGGATATAAAATATAGATGCTGATCACTATGTCTGATAAAGAAATTCAACGTCTTGCAGTTCTGCAAGACGTTCGAGATCATCGTATTACACAAGTCCGTGCTGCTGAAATCCTGAATCTTTCCACCCGTCAAATTACCCGGTTATTGCAGAAGCTCAATCAAGATGGTGTCTCAGGTATGGCACATGCCAGTCGTGGTCAACCGGGTCATCGTCGCCATGACGTCCTGTTAAAATCAGAATGTCTTTCCATTATTTCTGAACATTTACTTGGCTTTGGTCCTACATTGGCTCATGAGAAGCTCAGCAGCATGTTTGGCCTGCATATCCCGGTAGAAACGGTTCGTCGCTGGATGACTGCAAATGACCTCTGGATTCCTCGATCCAAGCGCCTGAAACGTCCGTATCAGCCTAGATATAACCGTGATTGCTTCGGTGAGCTGATCCAGATCGATGGCTCATATCATGACTGGTTTGAAGGCCGAGCTTCCAAATGCTGCTTGCTGGTTTATATCGATGACGCCACTGGAAAGCTGTTGCATCTGCGCTTTTGTGAGGCTGAAACGACCTTTGATTATATGCTTTCAACCCGAGCCTACATTGAGCAATACGGCAAGCCTTTAGCGTTTTATAGCGATAAACACTCGGTATTCCGAGTGAATCAGAAATCGAGCCAAGATAGCCAGATCACGCAATTTGGGCGGATTCTGAATGAGTTAAATATTGATATTATCTTCGCCAACTCACCCCAGGCCAAAGGCCGTGTGGAACGTGCCAATAGAACACTCCAGGATCGCCTGATCAAGGAAATGCGCCTAGAAGGTATCTGTTCAATTGCCGAGGCAAATGCCTGGCTGCCCTGCTTTATTGAGCATTTCAATCAGAAGTTTGCCAAGTGTGCGCGAAACTCAAAGAATTTACATCGGCCATTAACCGAATCTGATCTTGAACTGGATGATATTTTTACCTGGCAGGAACCGCGTAAGGTCACCAAGAATCTGACCCTGACCTATGACAAATGTATTTATCTGCTTGAACCGACAGAGCTGAATCATAAGCTTGTTGGGCAATATATTTCATTTCTGGAGTACCCGGATGGCACTGTGGCCCTCATGCACGAGGGACGAAAGCTCAACTACAGCATTTTCAATAAATTAGCTGGGCTACAGCAGAATGAGATCGTTGAGAATAAACGGTTAG
>NZ_JAMXXS010000040.1:0-22260 GCF_024129595.1 Acinetobacter lwoffii
TAGAGCTAAAAGACTCGGTTTGAGATTCAATCTAATTGCTGGAATTTATAACTTGGAGCTGAGTAAAAAATGATTTATGAAAGAGGTCTATTCTCGAACGTTTTTCGCAGTAGACTAAAAATAAATAAGTCTGTTTTACAATCAAATTTTATAGATATTAAAACCTGAAAGACCATCTCCCGAATATCATTTAATAAAGAAAATGTTAAGTTAATTTAAATTTATTTTAATGTGAATACCTCATACCTCGGGGATATATCCACTGTATTCAATCTATTGATAAGAATAAATGAATAATCGTGGTTTTGTAATTTCTAAAAAATGTCTTATTTATGCGGTGTATTTCTTGAACAGAACAATTTAAGTAGGATAGCGTGATTGCACGCTTATATAAGCTACTAATTTAAGCATATTAAGATACTAAAATAGCCTAAGCAAAACATAAGTTTAACAAGTTTCTCAAGAAAGGGAAAAGGGGGAATTGATAATACTGATGTTTACTGCCTGTAACTCATTTGGTCTTAAGACAGATTATTTTTAAACAGAATCAAGTCGATTAATAAGCTACTTATGAATGGTCGATCTTTAACAAATTATGAGCAGTGAATATTAAGGAAGATTGTTTAAATTACCTCAGTCTATTTGGATAATAACAGCGAGTTAGTTTTAAGAAAAAACTCCGAATTAAAAGTGGTTTATGTGTTATTAAATCCCAGTTTTAAGGTTTTCATTAATTTTATTTAGTCTGCCCCACAACTCAACCATCTTCTTTCATATTTATAGCCAGATATCCATCCAGATCTAAAATCGTAATTTTAAATACTTACAAATCGATTATGAATTATTTAGCCTAAGCAAAATATATCCCCATAAAATAGCCTAAGCAGGATTTTATATTTAAAAATTTCGCAATTGATTAATTCCCAATATAAATCCATTATAAACACTTAAATAAAGAAAGAAATCACGGAATTCTCAAATGATCCTAAATTATCAACTCCAACACCACGAAACGTCAGTACTATCTCCAATGATTTTTATTCATGGTTTATTCGGTAGTTTAAGTAATTTAGGAATACTAGCTCGATATTTTTCTGAGCAAAGAACCGTGCTTCAAATTGATGTACGCAATCATGGTCTTTCTGGTCATAGTTCAGACTTAAATTATCAGTTCATGGCGGAAGATGTCCTAGAAACTTTATCAAGTTTAAATATTCAAAAGTTCATAGTAATAGGGCATTCTATGGGCGGAAAAATTGCTATGAAATTGGCTGATTTAGCCCGAGTACAAACTGAAAAGTTGGTCGTTCTTGATATTACACCAATCCAATATCATGAGAGTCATCATACTGAGATTTTTAAAGCTTTATTTGCTGTGCAGCAAGCAAATGTTGCTTCACGACTTGAGGCAGCAAAAATTATGCGTGAATACATTCATGAAGAAATGGTAATTCAGTTTTTATTAAAATCCTTTAATAAAGGGCAATGGCTCTTTAATGTTCAAGCTTTATTTGATCATTATCCAGATATTATGGCTTGGGAAAAGGTCGAAAAAGTTAATCAGCCAGCTTTATTTCTTCGTGGCGGTAATTCTTTTTATATCTCAAAACCTGAACATTTTGCGGCAATCAATGAACAATTTTCTCAGGCGAAAATTGAATGCATTGAAAATACAGGACATTGGCTGCATGGTGAAAAGCCAGATGAAGTCATTAAACATATGCAGACTTTTCTAAATTAATTTACGATTTCGCACTCAAGGCTGAAATGTTTGAGTCTGTAATTGTCCTTCATGAATGAGTTGATGCGCCATTTCAGCTGTTTTCTTTAAACCGGGCATACGATATTCAGTATGTCCAAAATCTTTAATGGATTTCCAGCGACCGCCCCAGGTTAAACCCACCGATTCTGCAATCTGGCCATACAGTTCATAACCACGCATGCCCCATGGATCACGTTCACTAATCACTACCTTACCATTTCGCTTAAAGGCAATATCTGCAGCCAGCCCAAACTGATGATAACTTTGAAAGCCTTTGGCCTTGGTAATATTGCTGTTGGTCGCCAAAGAGTTTTGCCTTTCCGGACTTCGATAACCTTCGAGTAAAACCAGCTCATAACCATGCTGTTCGCGCATAATTTTAAAAACCATCAGTAAGCGCTGTTTAAATCGCGGATTCATCTTATGCCATTTACGGTCTGCTGTGCTGATATTTGGATTTATATGAATGTCTTCAATATTCAGATTAAGGCTTTGCGCTGAAATTACAGAATGATTTGCTAAAACTTCTTCTTGTAAGGCTTCAATAATAAGCTGTTCATCGACTTCAGTTGGAGCTGTTAATATTTGCCCATCTAATAATGCATAAATCTGTGGATCAACTTTCCTTAAATATTCAGCTTCAAACTTACTTGCAGTAAGTGGCTGCGTAAAAGCGAATATTAAAATACTGCCAAATAAGCTAAATCCTGCAATCAAAATCCACCATTGCTGCAAATACCACTCAGACTGAATATGCTCAGGCGATGCCGCCTGATAAAATTTCTGAACAAAATGTTTTGCTTGAGAAAATTGTTGCTTGCTTTGTGGAATCAAACCAAGAAATAAATCCTGTATTCTTAATCGAAACTCGTAGGACAGCAAGACTAACATAGCCAGACTTAATACAGTAAAGCTGCTTAATATAATCAAAATCATCAGTTAAATGATTGATCTAATAATGATTCAAAAAAGTTTTTTATTCATTGATATAAATTTTCCAACGGCGTCATTTTTAAGTCTTGATTTTTATATGTGTCCATCATATTTATTTGAAAATTGAGTTAGGGTAAATGAATCGTAATATAAGCTTGTTCAGCAGGAGTGCTAATCAAATTTTGATATTGAGAAAACACAGCAGCTTGTTCTGTTGACAAGGCATATTTAAAAACCACAAAGCTGATCACAGCAAATAATAATAAAAATATCAGAATCCAGAAAAATGGTAATTCACGATGGATGATATGTCGGATTTGATCTGGAATTGCTGAAAAAGGAGAAAAAGCAACTTTTTTACACTTGAGATAATCAATCTGATCTCCGATACGAGCAATCAGACTATTTAAATGCTCAATAGATTCAATTCGATACTTTCCCTGGAATCCCAATAAAAGGCAATAATGATATACCTCTAATACTGCCAGACGTTGCTTATCTTTATGGCGTATTTCTTCCAGATGTTCAAAGAAGCGAAAACCTGCAAGTTGTGAGCCAAACAGGATCAACTGCAAGGGACTGATCATCCAGGCATTTTGCAGATCAAAAAATTGCTCATCCTGCTGCGTGACAATTGTTTCATCTACTAAAGCGCAATAGGCATATTTTGCATCTTGAATATCTTTAGCTGAAAATTGCATCTGACGTGCCTGATGTTCAAAACTTTTCAACATCTCCAGAATTTTTTCACGAAAGGCTTCAATATCTGTAGGGAGATAATGATTTTTTAACAGGAAAACAATATAGAAGCCGTCATGCAGTAAATCTACCAGACTATTCGTATAGGTAGGGTAGCTTTCTACAGATTGCATGGCTGTATAACCGGCCCCGATTTGATCATCATCAAAAAGTGAAGAAGGAGAATTAGCGATTGTATTCATTTTTATTTTATCCATTCATGACAGCAATCAGTTCAACCGTAATATCCTTAAAACCGTTCGAGATATAAACACAAATTGATTCTGAATCCAGCATGCGCTGATACAGTTCATTATTTGGTTCGATCTCGAAATAATGCACACCGGAACGTACTGGAATTGCAGTAGGAACCTGCATGAGGTGCTGGACGGGTACAGCAGGCAAAGCTGCAACCACACGTTGTTCTACATCTATGCTACTGCCGACTTTAAAACGGATCGGAACATAGGCAATCAGATCATGTGCAGGCATAATGCTACTCGATACAGCAAGATATAGCCGGGTATTGCGACTGATCTTGTCAGTCTCCAGACTACCGAGCCAATAGGACGGGCGCGTTTCTTTTAAGCTGATGCTGATATATCGATTCGAAATAATTGTATCGAGTAAATCTCTGAGAATAATATCAAGCTGATTGAAACTGTCATACAAATGATGATGCTGATACTGCGGTAGTTGATCAATGTCATAGGCTGTTGAAAATGTGAGTAAGGAGCCGCTTAGTCTTAAAAGTTCCGCATATAGCCGTTCCGGATGAATTTGGGGATATTGCAAAATATGATTTAAGGTTGCATAAGCAGTATTTAAGGCATTCACTAGCCAGAAAGAGACGATATCCCCAGAACGGAATTCAATCAGTTTCTGTTCATTTTCCCGATTATTGGATTGAATCGTTTTAATCTTAGCCCGGATGATATTTAAAGTTCGCTTTAAATTGTCTAGCAGATATTCACAGGCCTGAATATGTAAAATTGGAGGAATAAATTTATGATCAAAATTAAAATTTCCCGAACTTTGTCTTTTGATTTGAGCAACCGGAAGATATAAATAACCATCCAGAGGCTGCTGAGGTTCATGGCCAACTTCAAAAAGTTTAAATTCTGCCCGACGGCGTAACAGGGTGATCTCCGCTGTAGTGGCATCGGTGAATAAATCATGAGTAGAGATTAAATGTGAGTGATAACGACTCGTCTGAGTGTTTTCAGCATGACTTACATTCTGCTTGTTCGGTTGTAGCATTGGTAAAGCCAAATAAATTTGCATTTCACCACGCAGGTTTAAGGTATCCAGTTGTACCGGTTCTGGTAATAAATCCTGTGCAGGTGCCTGATAAATTTCACCATCTTGCCAGATCATTTCAATTTTGCTCAATGCCAATATATGCATATTGAATTGAGCTTCATCAAACTGAATAGACTGTATTCCGTGAGCAAAAAGAAATGTCGCCCGAATCATATGACTCAAGCGTTGTTCATGATAGGCATCCTGTAATTGAAAATGCTGCGGTCTTAAAAATAGACCTTCGCCCCAAAGTACTTTTTCTGCTTTAAACATTTTAATATTTACCACTCATTCTTAGGTTCATCGTTGGCATATACACCCAGTAATTCATGTACATTTTCAATCGGATTATCGTTCTTAATGACTTGAGCCAGCCATTCATGTAATGGCATCTGACTCCATTTGATTGTCTTTTGCAGCATGTAGCTTACTGGACTATGTGGTTCATGCGATTGAAAATATTCAGATATTTGTTGTAATAACTGCATCGCCTGTTGACGATTGGCCAGATGATTTTGGGCGTGAAGTCGAAATTCTTGTATATCTTCAAGCGAGGTATTCATTACTATTATTTCAGGTATTTTGAGAGTGCCGGATTGCGATGTATTTATTTGATCCTGAGATATTGGAGAAATATCAGTTTTATAAATGCGTTTGATACTAGAAAAGATTGATTCCAGTTGAGAATCTGTGCTCGCGTAACTCGGTGCATCCGGGCCCAGCAAAAGATCCAGTGTATTTTTAAGGCGTTGCCATTGTTTCTGAATTTCCTGAAAATATAGTTCATTCTGGTTTAACACTGTTTGAGGAGTCTTCAGCAACAATTGCTCAAAATACTCCAAGTCCTGAACAGCATTATATTCAGAAGAATCATCTTGCTGCTGTTTGAGCTGTATATTGCGCTGATGCAGTAATACCTCATAATCGCTTAAACTATAAAAAGGTGCAGAACTGACCAAAGGCACCTGTTTCATCAGCGTTGGCAGTTGCGCAATCAAACCTTTTAATAATCCCAAACGCTGATCAAGATCATCCTCTTCGATTTGGGGATGTAAGGTTAACCAATATCGCTCAAGGCTTTGCTGGGTCAACTCTAACCCTCTGACAATCCCTTCAAAACCATAGAAATGACTCCAAGCCTCTATGAGCCAGCTATATAGGCGTATATCCTTGGTTTTTTCAGTTAATAATTCAATTATTTTATCGTGTACAAGTTGCCAATTGGCCTGTTTCGGTTCCGAGACCCAGTCACCCTGGTCCAATAAAGGATCATCGCGAGTTCTGGCTTTTTTAATCACATGAAAATCATTTGAAAATGAAAAATCCATGCCACAGGGCTGATCGGCTGAAATACTTTTCAATAAATATTCAAATTCCAGACTCATATTTATTCCAACTATTATATTTTATTTATTATTAGCTTTAATTTACTTCTACTAGGCAGCATCTACTTTACTGTTTTTAGACCGTACTTTTGGTGCTATTTTAACTTTAGGATCTACGCTATAAAAAATTTCATCATTCTTGATCTCAATATGAATCAGTTTAGGGAGCTTTTCCTCACTCATGGCCGTCAGTATTTCTGTAGCCAAAGCAGGTAATACTGAAGCATTTAAAATATGATCAATATTGCGCGCACCGCTATCTACTTCTGTACATCGGCTGAGTAGAAGTTCTAGCAAGTCCTCACTATAAGTAACCTGCGTGGCATATTGCTGCTGAATACGTTGGGTAATTTTCCCCAGTTTATGCTGAATGATCTGGATCAATAGCTCATCATGTAAAGGATAATAAGGCACAATTTGCATACGCCCTAAAAATGCCGGTTTAAATTGCTGATACAAACTTGGTTTGAACAGTTCAATTAAGCTTTTTGCATCCGGCCAGTTTTCGACGGGTTGATTTACACAAGCCTGCATAATGGCACTGGAGCCAACATTGGAGGCCAACAGGATTGTCGTATTTTTAAAATCAATTAGACGGCCTTCACCATCTTCCAGCATTCCTTTATCAAAGACCTGATAAAATAATTCCTGCACATCAGGATGAGCTTTTTCGATTTCATCTAATAAAACCACGCTATAAGGATTACGGCGTACCGCTTCAGTCAAAATGCCTCCTTGACCATAACCGACATAACCTGGAGGAGCACCTTTTAAGGAAGATACGGTATGAGCTTCCTGATATTCCGACATATTTATCGTGATCAGATGTGATTCTCCTCCATACAATTCTTGAGCCAAGGCCAGGGCAGTTTCAGTTTTCCCCACACCACTTGGGCCAAGCAATAAAAATACACCTTGCGGTTTATTCGGATCATCCAGTTTTGCTTTAGATGTCTTAATACCTTGGACCAGTTGATGCAAAGCAAAGTCCTGACCCATTACACGTTGCGATAATTTATCTTGTAATTTTAATACCTGTCGGATTTCATCATTCATCATTTTACCTACTGGAATTCCGGTCCAGTCAGAAATGATCTGATTAATCATAGGGACTGTTACACGTTCAAACACGAGTGGGTTATCAGCCTGAATCTGAGACAAACATCGCTGTAATACTTTAATTTTATTTTTATTTTCAATTTTTTTGGATTGAATCTGTAATAATTTTATTTCCTGAACCAATTGAAGTTCTTGCTGCCATTGCTGTTCTACCTGAGAAATCTCTTGTTCCAAATTTGAAATATTTTTTGATAATTCAATTAAAAGTGTCTGATGACACGGAAAATTTTGATGCTCCTGATTTAAAATCTCATGTTCTAGCCGAAAATTATGCAGTTGTGCCTGTAACTGTTCTAACTTTGCAGGTTGCGCATTCTGGCTCAAGGCAACCCGTGCCGCGGCTGTATCCAATACACTAATGGCCTTATCCGGTAATTTCCGTCCACTGATATAACGATGTGAATTACGCACCGCAGCAGTAATTGCTTCATCATCAATCTGCAACTGAAAATGCTGAGTCATGAGCGGAATCATGGCGCGCAACATATTAATTGCGACTTCTTCATTAGGTTCTTCTACCTTTATCACCTGAAAACGACGGCTGAGCGCAGCATCTTTTTCAAAATATTGTTTGTACTCCGCCCATGTAGTCGCGGCGATGGTACGCAGTTCTCCTCGTGCCAAAGCTGGTTTTAACAGATTGGCAGCATCATTCTGACCAGCCTGACCACCTGCACCAATCAGCGTATGGGCTTCATCAATAAACAAGATAACAGGATAACTGCAGGACTGAACTTCTCGAATAATTTGCTTCAGGCGATTCTCAAACTCGCCTTTTACACTCGCACCTGCTTGTAATAAGCCCAGATCCAATACATGAAGTTCTACATTTTTGAGTACATCAGGTACTTGATTATTCACAATTTTCAGGGCTAATCCTTCTACCACAGCTGTCTTACCGACTCCCGGGTCGCCGGTGAGTATTGGATTGTTCTGACGACGGCGCATCAGGATATCCAGCATCAAACGGATTTCAAACTCACGACCGATCACCGGGTCGATTTGGCCTTGGCGTGCTTTTTCAGTTAGATTAATAGTGTATTGATCAAGTGCCGATGTTTTATTTAATTTTAGCTGTGCGTTAGGTGAATCTTCTTTTACCTTAGTAAGCTGAGAATAGCTCATATTTTCAATACTTTGCTCACAGAACTCTAAAAATCGGTGCTTCAAATGATCAATTGGAAGCTGCTCAAATAAAGTAGAAGCACGAATTGTCATTTGATATAGATCAGGCGCAGTGAGCAGGGCAACCAGTAGATGTCCGCTGCGGATCATCGGATTTTGCTCTGCTGAAGCCAAAAGCCAGGCATGTTCTAATACACGAATAATGGATTTGGCAAAGATAGGTGTACGAGAATTTCCTTTAGTCATTTGCTGAATACTCTGATTCAGATCATGGGTGAGATCATCTTCGGAAATTTCATATTTTTTGAGCAATAGTTTGAGATCATTCAAGTCTGGTTGCTGTAGCAATTCTAAGAGAAAATGCTCAATTTCGATTTCATAATTTCGCTGTTTGATGCAGAAATTCGCTGATTTCTCAAGGCATAGGCGTGCATGCTCAGATAATTTTGTAATCAAAATTTTTAAATTACTCATATTTTTCTCTTTTAGAATATAATATACAGCCTGATGTTTTTGGAATTTATAGCTATATATTTGTTATTATTAGGTTTATTTTTATTTATTTATGTTTTTCTATGAGCAATCAAGATATATTGGCTCAAGATTTTTGGCATATTCTACTCAAGTCTATCCAAATGTCTGCATTCATTGGTCGGAATCTTACCATTTTAAAAATTACATAAAATAATTTAACAAAAACGCATTTATGTATTGACTTCCTGTGATAATTTTTTGTTAAATCCGCAACTAGATTTTTGAATTATAAAAATAGAAAAATAAATTTTGATTATAAAAATATAAAACAATAACCAAAAATTGAGGCTTATTTTGAAAAATAATCTAGGTTTTATTGTATTGCTCATCTCAGGGATGGCGCAGCTATGTTTTGCTCAAACCCATGCAGCAGAATTAAAAAAATCATGTATCAAGAGCTATCCACAAGCAAAAAATGATACTGATTCAACTATCATTGATTTATACCAGCAGTTATGCGACAAGACAGCAAGAAAAAATATGCATCTGCAGCAGCAATTGTCTACCCAAATTGCCAAACGCTATGTTGAAGTCGGTGATCATCTGAAAGCGCTCAATTTAATCGAGCAATTACATCAGCAAAATTACATTCATCAGAATTTAACTGATCTGAAATTCCTGGCAGGGATCGGGATCTCTTCCCAAAGCCTAGAACAGATGCGTAGTACAGAAGTCCGTGCCTTAAATGACTTTACCTACCCACAGGCCAAATCGCTGACTGAACATATTTATCTGGCACAGCCTGTAGCAAAATTTTCTGAATCTGCATCAACGACGGCGCGGAATTCAAAAGTAAAAAATACTAAAAATAAACCAAATAACTCAGTAAAACAAAGCCTAAGTCAAAACAAAAATAAAGTATCGAAAAGCAATCTAAAAAATAATAGGGCTGCTATCAGTAATAAAAAAACAGAAAGTATCAGTACACGAACCCACACTCCTAGTACTAATCCATTTGGATCATTAAATAATAATTAATAAGGAAAATCATGATGGCTAAACGTGAAAGTGTACAAAAAAAATTACAGCGTATTCGACCACCACGGGTGCAATTGACCTACGATGTTGAGGTAGGTGATGGCCGTGAAGTCAAAGAGTTACCTTTTGTAGTGGGAGTTTTGGGAGATTTTTCAGCAGCGTCTGAACTTGAAAAAACCAAGCTCAAAGATAAAAAATTTATCAATGTAGACTTGGAAAATATTGATGAGGTGATGCAGTCTCTGGCGCCTCGTGCCAGTTTTCAGGTGGAAAATAGTTTGACTGAAGAGAGTGGTAAAATATCAGTAGATTTGGTTTTTAATGCAATGGATGATTTTCGGCCAGAACAGGTAGTCCAACAAGTCGAACCTTTGCGAAAACTGGTAGAAGCACGAGAACGTTTAACTGATTTACGCAATAAAATATCCAATAATGAACGTCTAGAAGATTTACTGGATGATATTTTAAAAAATACCGACCAAATCCGTAAAATGAGTATGGAGGCAGACAATGAATCACTCTAATGCTGCAACTACCACGAATGTTGCTATTGAAGAATACTCAATTCTGGACTCTATTGTTGAACGTAGTCGAATTGCGCGTAATGAAGAAGAACATGATCGGGCCAAAAGTTTGATTGGTGAGTTGGCCAAGGAAGTCATGGCCGGTACCGTTATAGTTTCAGACAATATGACCTTGGCTTTAGATAAACGCATTGCAGAAATTGATGCGCTTATTTCTACCCAGCTGAGCAAGATCATGCATCACGAGCAGTTTCAAAAAGTTGAGTCCACCTGGCGAGGGCTGTATTACTTTTGTCAGGAAACGCCATCACACTCTTTAATTAAAATTCGTATGTTGAATACGACCAAAAAAGAATTGATTAAAGATTTTCAAAGTGCCAGCGACTTTGATCAAAGTACTCTATTTAAAAAAATCTATGAAGAAGAATATGGTTCATTTGGCGGTGCGCCTTATGCGACCCTCATTGGTGACTTTGAGTTTGATCGCACACCTTCAGACCTGTATTTGCTCGAGCAGATTTCACATGTAGCATCAGCGGCACATGCACCGTTTCTCTCAGCTGCAAGTCCTTCCATGTTCGGATTGGAAACTTTTACTGATATTGATCGCCCACGCGATGTTTCTAAAATTTTTGAAACAGCTGAATATGTGCAATGGCGTTCATTCCGGGAAAGTGATGATGCTCGTTATCTGGCATTGACTATTCCACGAGTATTAGGCCGTTTACCTTATCATCCTAAAGATGGCAATACGACAGCAGGCTTTAACTATGTAGAAGAAGTTTCAGGTGAAAATCATAATGAATACCTGTGGATGAATGCTGCTTATGCTTTGGGGACGCGTTTAACCAATGCCTTTGATATGCATGGCTGGTGTGCTGCGATTCGTGGGGTTGAGGGTGGCGGTTTGGTCGAAGGTCTGCCAGTGCATACCTTTAAAACCAATGATGGAGAAATCATATTTAAGTGCCCGACTGAAATTGCGATTACGGACCGTCGTGAAAAAGAACTCAGTGATCTTGGCTTTATTCCATTAGTACATTGTAAAAATACCGATTATGCCGCGTTCTTCGGTGCCCAATCTACCCAAAAACCAAAGAAATATGATAACGATATTGCCAATGCCAATTCCGCATTATCCAGTCAGATACAGTACATTATGGCAGTCTCGCGAATCGCTCATTATTTAAAAGCAATGATGCGAGATAAGGTGGGAAGTTTTACATCTGCAGGAAATGTCGAAGCATTTCTAAACGACTGGCTGTCTCAATATGTACTTTTGGATGATGGCGCTTCACAGGAAGCCAAAGCACAGTATCCACTGCGTGAAGCTTCGATAAAAGTTGTAGAAAATCCGGCTGAACCTGGACATTACAAATCTGTGGTCTTTTTGAGACCGCATTTTCAGTTAGACGAGTTGTCTGTATCTTTACGACTGGTCACTGAGTTACCGCAGTCGAGTCATTAAGACCGCTGCTAAAATTATAAGAATATTTATAACAACAGGAAAATTATTAAAATGAAAGACATTTACATCCAGTTTCGTGGCAAATATAAAGTTGATGGTGAATCTCGTGATTCAGAACATAAAAGCTGGCTAGAAGCAAATTCCTGGTCGCACAACATTCGTCAGCCAAAATCTGCCACATCTTCCAGTGTAGGCGGTCATACCGCAGAACGAGTTGAACATTCCGACATGATTTTTATGAAAGATCTGGATGCAACCAGCCCAAAACTTTGGGAAGCTTGTTCGGCAGGTTATACCTTCGATGAGGTACAAATCGATTTTTATCGTGCTAATGGTGATAAACGCGTTAAATACCTGCAAATTAAATTAAAACATGTGCTGGTTTCTCAGGTCACTCCGACAGTAAATCAAGAAGGCATTCCAACAGAAGCTTTTGGTTTGAAATATGCAGCAGTTGAGTGGACGTATAATCAGCAAGATATTAATGGTACACAAAAGGGTGCCGTGACCAAGAAATGGTCATTATCAAATAATACTGCTTCTTATGCAGCGTAATTTGACCTTTTTTAGAGGCTGGTCTTGATCAGCCTCTCTGATATTTATAAAAATAAATAAAATTAGACTATAACAATATGAATTTGGATCAGCTTTACCCTTACGGATTTAGAACAACATTATTTGACCGTCTATTACCTCAGGACATTCAATGTTCTCAAGGGCTTTCATTGCAGGCTTTAAGAGAGTCTGTAGCAGATGATCTGGAAGATCTGTTGAATACTCGTTTAGTTAACTTGGATGTAGATGACAGTTATGACCAGGTCAAACGTTCAATTCTTCAATTTGGCATCATTGATTTTGTAGGTCTTTCAACGGCGAATCCAATGGACCGGGATAAAATCTGCCGCTCGATTGAACATTCTATTCACGCGCATGAACCACGCTTAACACAGGTAAAAGTCGAGATGCTGATGGATGAGCATAATAGGGGAAGTCTGTGTCTAAGTATTCAGGCATTTTTAAATATTTATCCTCTATATGAACCCGTAATTTTTGACGCATTCCTAAAGCCTACTACGCAACAATACGTAATTTTGTCTAAAACATCAGCAGGTGTGCTGTGATCGAAGAATTATTACCGTATTACGAAAAACAATTACAGGAATTTGGGCAACAATCACGAGATTTTGCCAATAAATACCCAAAAATTGCCCAACACCTTTCGTTGAATCAAGAGCAGATCGATGATCCGCATATCGAAAGATTGATTCAGGCATTTTCCCTGATTTCTGCCCGAATTGATAAAAAACTGCACGATAGTTATGAAGTATTTACACGTGCTATTTTTGAGGTGATGTTTCCACAGTACCTTAAACCTTTTCCAGCATGTTCAGTGGTCAGTTTTGACGATGCCAGTAAAATCCGACAGCTTAAAAGTAGCCAGCAGATTCCCAAGCAAACTGTATTAAAATCAAAAAGTATCCGTGGGGTACAGTGTGAATATCGTACGGCAAACCAGGTTAATTTATTACCAATCGCCTTAAAATCTGTTAATTTTAAAACGCATGCTTCGACTCATGTTCATTTAAATCGAAATGCAACCTTGAGCTTTGGTTTTGAAATTTTTAACCAGCAGCAGCGACTGTTGGAACAACAGAAATTACCTATTTATCTGGATGCAATTTCCAGTGTTCCATTGCAAATTCTGGATTGTATTTTTAAACCGGAGACGGGTTTTTCTGTAATAGCTCATAATCAAGAGATTGATTTTCAAAATCCTTTTGAACTGATGGGATTTACTGAAGCGGAAAGTGCGCTGCCAGTTGATCAACATACTCATCATGCCTATCGTTTATTAATCGAGTATTTTTGCTTTCCAGAAAAATTTAATTTTCTTAACCTCAATCTGAGTTTTTTAAAAGAATTAAATATAGAAACTACAGACTTTGAGCTACACATTCATTTTAAAATAAACCTGAATGATCAAGTCGTGGTCAGAGATTATTCAGAATTAAATAGCGCTAATTTCAAATTATTTGCGACACCAGTTATAAATTTATTCCCTAAGCAGGCTGAACCGCAGAAAATTGATCATTTTCGCCTAGAGTATCCATTAATGAGTGATGTCCATCATCCTGAGTATTTTCAGGTGTATGCGATCACCGAAATGAAGTTATTGAGAGAGAAAAGCGAGAACAGTCAAACGACCTATCCCGTATTACCTTTTTTTGCCATGAGTCATTATCATCAGGCCGATATACAATTTTATTATCACCTGTTGCCCGAGCAGAATAATAACAAGCATATAGGACTGAAATATTCGATTATTTCCAAATTTTTAGAACCACAGAAAATTTCATCAGACTTTATCAGTATGCAGTTGTTATGCAGCAATCGGGATTTGCCTTATGAAAGTTATCATAAAGATCAGAATAGCTTATCTCTCAATGACAATAGTTTAGCACGTAAAGCCGTGTTATTGAAAAGACCCAATTTACCTTATTGTTTTGATCAAAATCAGCAAGAACAGTGGCGAATTATCTCGCATTTATCATTGAATAATCTGTCTTTAATGAAAGCAAATACAGTCAGTCACATTAAGGAATTACTCGAACTGTATAACTTGCCGCAATCCAAAGACAACCGGCTAATTATTAATTCAATTCAATCGATCCAGTTTTCTCTGACCCAGAAGTTGCGTGAGCATAAACCATTTCCACTTTTTGTACGGGGTGTCAAAGTTGAAATTCAGATCGATACAGAAGTCTTTAGAGGAGCCAGTCTGTATATCTTTGTGCAACTTTTAAATCACATTTTTAATTTGAAAGTTCAAATGAATAGTTATGTGGATATGCACGTCATTGATTCAAAGTCAAAACAGGAGTTATACCAATGCATACAGAATGTTGGTGGCAAAAGACTTCTGTAGTTGATCGGCTCTTTCAGCAGCCGACCAGCTTTGAATTTATTCAAGCCACGCGATTATTAAGACATGCACCTGAACGAAACAGACATCAAGAATGGAGTAAATCATTTCAATTTATTAGTTCACTCAATCTTAATTTTCCGACTTCTGAAATTGAATCATTGCAATGTGAAGATCATAAAGTGCAGATGACCAATTTAATCGTAGGGTTGACTGGCGTACAGGGCGTATTACCTTATATCTATACAAATAAAATTAAACAGAGTACCCGGGCACACAGAGAAGAAAGCTTACACTTTCTCGGACTATTTAATCATAAATTAACCGCCCAATATGTCGATGCCTGTTTGAACTATCATTTACCAATGCGTTATGAAGTTGAGCAGGAAAATCATTATCTGAATATGCTTCATGCTTTGAGTGGCTATAGCAGTCAACAACATGAACAGCAACCTATAGATGATTATTTTGCTGAGTTTTCAGGCTTGATGCAGGGGCAAAATAATACCCATTATGCTTTAAGCAGCATATTGTCCTGTATTTTTAAATATCAATTTGAGATTAATGAGTTTATTCCGGAAAGCTTTCAACTGAATGATCAGCAAAAAAGCAGTTTAGGAGCTTCGCAACCAATTTTATTGGGAATCAACAGCTTCTGTGGAGAAACCATTCAGCAAGTTGATGAAAAAATTGAAATTGTTATTGGTCCATTAAAACGTGAAGACTATCTAAAATTTTTATCTGAAGGAATACATAGCGCCAAATTGAAAGAGTTACTTCAAACCTGGTGTAGCCCGACCATGTTAGTGGATCTTCGGTTGATTCTAGACAGAGATGAATTATATCCAGCCCAACTCAGAGAAGTACATTCGATGGGGCTGGCCAGAGGAGCCTTATTAATGCCGAATCAGGCAATCCACCATGCGGAAACCTGCTATAGCCTGATAGGAAAAATGTCATGATTAAGCATATTATTCGGACTGTTATAGTTTTATTCATTATAAACAGTTCTCTTATCATTTATTACTGGCGAGATACTCAATACGATCCATCAAATATCGATTTCCTATTATATTTTGGAATTTTACCTTTGTTAATTTGCTTGTTGTTATTAACACCTTATTTTATTTATAAAGCTTTAAAATCCTATAAACAAAGACAGCAAGAACAAAAGGATAGGGCTCATAAATCTCTTCAAGCACAGCAGCAAGAATTAGAGAATAAAGAAGAATTGTATCAAGCGATTGAGAATTACAAACTTAATATTTTTTCAGCTGCCGCCTGGCACAGTTTTGGCAAAAATGCAGAGATCTTGCAGCACATGAAGCAGTTCAAAAGTCCTGAGCTGGACTCAGAACTGCTAAATCGTTTTAGTCTACCTATATTGACATATCGTATTCATGCTGTGGACCGCTTACTCGAAGAAAACGGGACTAGCGAAGAAATGCTTCCAACATTACAGGAACAACGAATTCAACAGTTGATTCAACAACAACTCGAACAGCATGAAGAAAGTCTGAGCTTAATTTCAGAACAGTTAAAACGTTCAGCACTATTTTATGATCACGAACTGGCTTATGAATATCGAATGCATCCGGGATGGATACAGGAGAACTACTGTGAAGATGAAGGAAATATTGCCTCTAATCTAATAGCAGTAAGCCGATTAAATAGGTTGAATCTGCATATTTTATTGGCGGATCATATGACTGGGGAGTGGAGTGATCTCTATCAAGAGCAGCTTATAGGTCAAATTCAACAAAAACATGCATTGCTGCCTGCCCAAATTCATATCAATTTTCACTTTCTGCCTGCTGATCATGCTTATTCAGCTTTGCTGGAGCTATTACAGGAAATTTCAGGTCAATCACATGAGATCAGCTTGATCATTATGGCGGATTCTGAAATTGATCAGGACTGTCTGGATCAGCAATTTTGGCAAAATGAAGAGTATATTGCTGCAGAATATACTGCCAGCTGGTGTTTATCCGCACATGACTTAGAGGTTGAGGGGATGATGCCTTCACGAATATTGACTCTCAGCAAGTACGTCACTGACCTATATGCGTACTTGGGTCAGAATCAGGTTGATCTGTCCTATCAGCTGGAACAGGCACATCCTTTTTTAGTTTTCTTAGATGAAGCCACTCAGTCTAAAACAATGAAAATAATACAAGAAAAATTTACTAATATTGATTTTGAGCCGGAGCATACCATTTATCCTCAAAGCTATTTGGGGCATACCCAACAATTGGCAGCAGTTTTTGCAGCGATGATGTCATCATATCTATACGACAATGTCGTTACAATAAGCTACAGCACACAACAAGAATCAAGCTATTTATGTTTTAAAAATAAAGAAAGTGATCAACTGAATGAAATCTCATTAGTAGCCTAACTATTTATAAAAATTAAAGAAAAAAGGGATAAAAGTGAATACATTATTTTATACAGTCTTGGGGCATGTCTGGCAGTACCTTAGTAACCCTAAAACAATGATGGCCTTATCCTTTTTAGTGGTCATTCTTTCCATAAAAAATACGGTTTCTGATCGTATTTCCTGGATATTGCTGACGGTCTATGTTGCCATATTAATAGGCTGGGGGATTTATACACTTATCCGGCGTTATGGGCATGCTAAAAAGGGCAAAAAAATCGCAACCGTCTTATCTCAAAGTTCTACAGCTGAAAGCAAATACAATAATAAAGAAGAACTTCAGCTGATCAGTCAGCAAGTCAAACAATCTATTCAGCTGATTCGTAAGTCGAAGTTAGGCGATCGTAAAGGTCATGCGGCACTATATGAACTTCCTTGGTATATGGTCATCGGTAACCCAGCGGCTGGGAAAAGCTCGGCGATTTACCATTCTGGTTTGCACTTTCCTTTTGAAGAAACTCATCAGAAAATGGTCTCTGCTGGACTCAGCGGAACACAAAACTGTGACTGGTTCTTTTCAACTCAGGGCATTTTACTGGATACAGCCGGACGCTATTCAGTCTATCCGGAGGAACATTCTGAATGGTTAGGCTTTTTGAATATTCTCAAGAAAAATCGTTCTAAAGCGCCCGTAAATGGTCTTATTGTGATCGTAAGTATCGCTGAGTTGGTCAATCAAAGCCCGGAGAAATCTCTACAACTGGCCAAGAACCTGCGTGCCCGTATTCAAGACCTGACTGAACGTCTAGAAGTTTTTGCGCCAGTTTATTTAGTATTTTCCAAGATGGATCTGATTGCCGGCTTCACGGAATTTTTTGATTGTTATCATGGACAAGAATTGGATCAGGTTTGGGGTGCAACTTTGGCTTATCAACCAGACTCGAGTGAAAATGCTGTTCAGCTATTTGAAAAGCATTATGGCATTTTATATGAGGGCCTGAAAAATGTAAGTATGACCCATTTAACCCGTCGGCATTCACAGCATATTTCACCCAGTGTAATGACCTTTCCATTGGAATTTAAGAGTCTCAAACCGGTATTAAGAACCTTTATCTTCACTTTATTCCAAGACAATCCTTATCAGTTTAAACCGGTTTTTCGTGGATTTTATTTTACCAGCGCCTTACAGGAAGGCTCCATTGAAAGTCCAATGACAGAACAGATTGCTGAGGACTTTCATCTGATCCGTAGCGATAATCATAATCTTGGCCTGTCTAAAGAGTCTGTATCACAGAATCATGGTTATTTTCTGAAAGGTTTATTTTCTGAAGTGATCCTTAAAGATAAAAATCTGGTGAAGCAGCATATTAATCCGGCACGAAAACGCCAACGCTTTATGGCTTTTACCGGTGCTTTACTTACTGTGTCGATGGTGTTGAGTCTATGGGTGTGGTCTTATCGAAATAATCAGCAATTACTGGCCGAAGTTCAGGCGGACTTAAATAAGGTCGTACAGATACAGAAACCGTCAGGAACTGAGCTGGCCACGCCAATCGATGCATTATTAATTTTGCAAGCTCATCTGCAACAGTTAGATCAATTTGATCAGAAGCGTCCATTCAAATACAGTTTTGGTCTATATCAAGGACAACAGATCAGGGAGAAACTGCAAGCTGAATATCTGAAAGGAATTGAGCAATTAGTATTGCAGCCCAGTCAGCAAAATATTGCAGAATATCTGCAACGGGTAAAAAGCAATGCAGCAGTTCTTAAAGAAAATCATATTCATGTGCAAATTAATCCGACTGCACAAGTTCAGCAACTCGCATTAGAACCATCCGACCAAAGTCCGCAAGATGCTTATAATGCACTTAAAACATATCTGATGTTGAGTAACCGTAAATCTATAGATTCCAGTCATCTCAGCGATCAGTTGACACGCTTCTGGCGGACTTGGCTGGATCAGCATCGTGGTCAGCTGCCACGTGCTGAAATGCTGCAAAAGGCCGAGCAGTTACTTAGCTATGCCATGACACTGACAGATTCGAGTTCATTTCCCCAGCTGGATTCCGATACTGTTCTGGTTGAACAGACTCGCCAGGTTTTAACCGCGATGATGACCGGAGTGTCTGCACGAGATCGTGTATATAACAAAATTAAAATGCGGGCTTTGGTACGTTTTCCTGCATTAACGATCAAACAGATGGTCGGGGAGAATGCTCAGACAACCATGTTGGGAAGTTATGCCTTACCCGGTTTTTATAGCTATCAAGCCTGGAACGAATATGTACAACCTGCCATAGAAACCGCGGCGCAAAGCCCAACTGAAAGTAAAGATTGGGTACTTAATACATCACAGTCTGATGATTTGAGTTTTAGTGGCAGTCCTGAACAAATTCGACGCCAGCTGACTGAAATGTATAAAAAAGAATATATCAGCGAATGGCGTAAATTCTTGGGTGCCATTTATTATGCCAAGGCCGGTGACTTTAATCAGCAAACATATCAGATAGATATTCTTGGCGAACCAGAAAACTCACCGATTCGTAAAGTCATACAACGGGTAGCGCAAGAAACCAGCTGGGATAATCCAATGGTACAAGCTGAGTTGGCGGTTCCACAAAAAGGTTTTATTGCCTGGTTTAAACGCAAGATATTGCAACGTCATGATGGCAAGTTGGCACAGAATTCTGCATCGACTTTCTCTCAGGGGATGATTGCCAAAGACTTTCAGATCTTCTACCAGATTGTACGTACACGAGATGATTTGCAGAACCGGTCGCTGCTGGATGAGTATATGCAATCTCTGGCCAAGATACGGAGTCGCTTTAATGATCTAAAAAGTTATGGAGATATTGGTCCGGCGAGCATGATGCTCCTTAAGCAGACCGTTGATGAGCAGAATTCTATCTTTAATATCACTCAAAAGTTTGTGGATGAGAAAATGTCGGTAGGAACCCATGAGCTGGATCAACAGCTGATTAAGAAGTTGTTTAGTGTTCCTCTCACACGTTCCTTTGAAAGTCTGATGCTTCCGGCACAAGCTGAAATGAACGAACTCTGGCTAATACAGGCCTATCAACCATTTAATGCAAATTTATCGCAAAAATATCCGTTTAGCAGTCAAGGTAGCTTACAGGCAACCTCTCAAGAAATTAATCAGATTTTTGGTGAAAATGGCAGTATTTCCCGTTTTGTCAAAGAGCATCTTGATCCCTTAGTGATCCGTCGTGGCTATAGCTTAAGCTCGAAAACCTGGCAAGATTTAGGGCTTAATCTAAATCCTGTGTTTGTTGCAAACTTTCAAAATTATGTCGCGCCTGTGAATGGTATGGCAACTGGTGAGTTAAATAATACCAGTCGTCAGGCAGTGAGACCCAATCAATCTAATTTCCAGTTTTACCCACTGGAACAGGCTCATTTATTGGCTTATACCATTGATATTGATGGACAAAGAATGCTATTTGAAAACGGAATTCAACAATGGGTGAATTTTATCTGGCCAAATTTCGGCGCAATTCCAGGCGCACGGATCACGGTGATTGATTTGGAAGGGAAGACCCATACCATTTTTGATGAGCCTGGGGAATATGGAATCAATCGTTTGATTGATAGTGCTCAGCGTACACAAAAAGGCAATATTTTTGAGATGGTCTGGCGCAGTAAAGAGAATCCTGAACTATTTGTGAAGACCAATTTTCGTTTGGTGAGTGGAAATAATGCAAGTTCTATCGGAAGTAATCCAAGTTATAGCAATTTACAGTTGGTGGATCAGGTTGTTTCGAATAAAGCAGTAAGAGTGGTCGCAGCACAGAATACGACGATGTCAGGAAAAACAGCTCAGATAACTAAGACGACTGCTGCAAACACAGGAACTTTAGCGCCATGATACTCATCAATCATATTGTAAATGGATCACGTGGGTGAATTGATATGAATTAAAAACCAATTTTAGTGTAGAAAATAATTCAAGGTTGGCGGTACTAGAATAGTCTTTAACTGAGAGTCAGATAAGCCTGACTCAAAGCATTAAATTAATTAAATAAACATTAGACCTCTTGCGAAAGTATCGTTTTACCTAATTTTCGAATTGGCTAAAACCTTATAAAATGTAGCTTTGGGCTGTTTAAATTTTGACTAACGCAAGAAGTCTATTTATAGAAGCATAAAATGAAAATAAAAAATAAATACTTAAAGTTAAATAAAATCATTATTTTATTCTGTTTTCTAATTGGTTTTAATGTGCATGCACAACCTGTAATTGCTGAAGGTAATGTACCGAATAACAGTAGTAAGCAAGCTATTTTGGCGAAATTGTATTCAATTTATGGTCAGGAAAATGTGATAGATCGCATTCAGATTCGTCAAGTAGTAGCACCAACGGATTGGTCAAATATAGTCACTGATGTGATTAATGAAGACCTTAAAAAGGTTAAACACGGAATGTTAACAATTAAAGGTTCTGATATTCAGCTAACGGGTAAAGTATCAAATTCTTATGAAATTCATGATACTACAGAAAGATTTAAGGGTTTAACACCCGAAAATTACCGTTTAAATGCACAGCTTTCAGTCAATCAGGCAGAACAGAAGATTATTGATGCTGCATTAAAGAACCGGATTATTGAATTTGAATCTGGCAGTGCAATATTAGCAACTTCAGGTATACAGATACTGGATGAAATGGTCAGTGCCTTAAATAAAGTTAGCGGAAAAAAGATACGGATTATTGGACATACGGATAGTTCAGGCGATACTAATAAAAATCTCATGTTGAGTCAGCAACGTGCAGAAGCAGTAAAAGCTTATTTAATCGCAAAAAATCTTCCAGCGCATTTACTGAGTACTGAAGGTTCAGGTTCAAGTAAACCTGTAGCGGATAATGCAACAGCTGAGGATCGTAAGAGAAATCGTCGGATTGAATTTGAAGTGCTTTAACGTTTAAGTTGCTTGAGCAGCTATAAATATATGGTGAATGACCTGTATGAGTATATTAATAGTTGTTATTCACCAATTAAAATGTCTATGCGATAAACCATTTAAAATGTCCTGTTTTTAACCACAAGAGTCAAGCACAGGATTTAACTTTCTT
>NZ_JAMXXS010000041.1:0-20660 GCF_024129595.1 Acinetobacter lwoffii
CCTGGTCGTTAAAGTGTTTGTTTGCACTCATATTTTAACTGTTAGGACTCAGGTTTTTTTATTTAAAGCAAACTATGGGACAGCAGTGACCCTCGCGGTGGCTTTTTTCATGATCTAATTGATCAGCTTCAATTCTGGGATTTATTTCAACCGCTTCCCTGCTTCATCAATAATCATTTCCCCATCTTCCTTGCTAAAAGCTGCGCGCTGCGGAGCAGAAAGAATATCTAAAACAACTTCTGATGGTCGACACAATCTCACACCAAGTTCAGTCACCACAAATGGACGATTAATCAAAATCGGATATTGCAACATAAAATCAATCAGTTGATGATCTGTCCAATCACTGCTTTCCAAGTTGAGTTCTTCATAGGGCTTTACATTTTTACGAATTGCTTCACGTACCGACAGCCCCGCATCCTGAATTAACTGAATCAGCTCCTCTTTGGTCGGCGGTGTTTTCAGATATTCAATCACCATTGGCTCCTCACCGGTATTACGGATTAAGGCCAAGGTATTTCGAGAGGTTCCACATTCAGGATTATGATAAATCTTGATCTTTTGCGACATGACTTTTCTCAGTGCATAAACAATATTGCTTTTATATATGGATATCCGTATATTCGCAATAGTCAATATATCAGGATATCGCGATGCACCAGACCGATTTTTTTAAATGTCTTGCCGATTCAACACGTTTAGATATTTTAAAGCTGGTCATGGCCAAACAGAATGTCTGTGTCTGTGAGTTCACAGAGCAATTAAATCTGAGCCAGCCCAAAATTTCCCGTCATCTGGCCTTATTGAGAAATCTGGGCGTTTTGCTAGATCAACGCCAAGGGCAATGGGTTTATTACCGTTTAAATCCTGATTTGCCGGTCTGGGCAAATGAAGTATTAAAAATCATCGCACAAGATCCGGAAATTCAAAAGTTAAAATCTACCATTTCAGCGTCCTGCGAATTATCCTGAGCCAATATCATGTCTGCTTCAAAAATGTCATTTTTAGATAAGAATCTGACCATCTGGATTTTTATTGCCATGCTGCTGGGAATCGGGATTGGGGTTTTCTTTCCTCAAGCTTCGATCGCATTGGACCGGATGAGTATTGATTCGGTCAATATTCCGATTGCCATCGGTCTGATTGTCATGATGTATCCACCGCTTGCCAAAGTGGACTATGCCACCTTGCCGCAGGTATTTAAGGATAAACGCACGCTTACCCTGTCTCTGGTTCAGAACTGGCTGATTGCACCCTGCCTGATGTTTGCATTGGCGCTGATTTTTCTGCAATCCTATCCTGAATATATGACGGGTGTCATTTTGATCGGCTTGGCGCGTTGTATTGCCATGGTGCTGGTCTGGAATGGTCTGGCTTGTGGCGATAATCAATATGTGGCCGGACTGGTGGCATTTAACAGTATTTTCCAGATCCTGTTTTTCAGTAGCTATGCCTGGCTGTTTTTGACCTTCTTGCCACCTTATTTTGGTGTTGAAGCACAGATGATTGATGTTAGCTTCTGGACGATTACTCACGCGGTTCTGGTTTATCTGGGTATTCCATTTTTGCTGGGCTTTTTGACACGTTTGATTCTGGTCAAGCAAAAAGGTCTGGAATGGTATCAGACGCAGTTTATTCCAAAAATCAGTCCGCTCAGCCTGCTGGCCCTGTTATTTACCATTGTCGCCATGTTTAGCCTGAAAGGCGGTGATGTGGTCAGCCTGCCACTGGATGTACTCAGAATCGCCATTCCCCTGACCATTTATTTCATTGTGATGTTCTTTATCAGCTTCTTTATGAGCAAGTGGATGGGCAATGATTATCCTAAAACCGCGGCTATTTCTTTTACCGCTGCCGGTAATAATTTTGAACTGGCGCTGGCAGTTGCAATTGCCACTTTTGGTCTCGCGTCCCCTGTGGCATTTACCACGGTGATTGGCCCTCTGGTTGAAGTTCCGGTTCTGATTGCGCTAGTCAGCGTTTCATTATGGCTAAGAAAAAAATTGTTTAAAGAGGCATAACCCGATGGATCTCCCGAATATCAATGTGAATCTGCTAGAAACACCGACGCTGGATAAAGTTCAGGCCAAAGCACTGGATCATCCACCCCGGATTTTGCTGCTGTATGGTTCAAACCGTGAACGGTCCTATAGCCGGCTCGCTGTTCAGGAAGCGGGCCGGATACTGGAATATTTTGGCGCCGAAGTCAGAATCTTCCATCCCAAAGGATTACCTTTACCTGAAGATGCAGATACGAGCCACCCTAAGGTACAAGAACTGCATGAACTTTTGGTCTGGTCAGAAGGCATGGTCTGGTGTTCACCGGAACGTCATGGTTCGATGAGTTCGATTCTAAAAGCCCAAATTGACTGGATTCCTCTGGCAGCCGGTGCAATTCGTGCGACCCAAGGCAAGACACTGGCCGTGATGCAGGTTTGTGGTGGTTCGCAATCCTTTAATGCAGTGAATCAGTTGCGTGTTTTAGGACGCTGGATGCGGATGATCACCATTCCAAATCAGTCTTCTGTACCCAAAGCTTTCCTTGAATTTGAAGAAGATGGTCGCATGAAACCATCACCTTATTACAACCGCATTGTGGATGTGATGGAGGAACTCTACAAGTTCACTCTCCTCACCCGCGGTCAGTCTGCTGATCTCACCGATCGATATTCTGAACGGGTGGAAAGTGCCGAAGAATTATCAAAGCGGGTGAATCAGCAAAAGATCTAGTTTTATCTCAAATCCTCTGATCAACTTTTCAAAACTTAAATATTAAAAAATCCCGCTCAGGAAACGGGATTTTGTTTTTTGAAAATTTAACAGCCCTAAATCATTTCAATTAAAATTCTTTCGTTATACTCAGACCAGCGCTCCAGTTCCGTCCTTCTGCCGGCTCAAAGAAACGGCTATTACTTTCATTGACAATAACCGAACCAGAATAATCTTTATCAAACAGGTTATCGACACGCGCAAAAGTATTCACCGCCCAATCCTGCATTTTCCAGTTATAACCCACATTGGCGCCAGCAACCGTGTAGCTTGGTGCAGCATCAGAATTCAAGTCATTCACATAAATCTTATCGGAGTAACGCACATCCAGACCTGCATGTAGACCTTTTTCAGGCTTCCAGTCCAAACTTAAAAATGCCTGATTTTTGGCAATCCCCGGAATATAGTTACCCGATGCTATTCTAGATACTACAACCTCTCCTTCATCATTCCGAAGTTCAGGAATATCTGCATCAAAAGTAGCATCTATATAGCTATAGCTGGCTTGAGCAGTGAGATCACGCCATAAATTTTTATTCCAGGAGAGTTCAATACCTTCTCTTAAAGTTTTATCGGCATTACGGAAAGTAGAGCGACCATTGTCATTACCTGCAGAAACAATGTCATTCTTCGTCTTGGTCTGGAAAACTGCAACAGTAAAATCACCTAATGTATTTGCAGATTTCAATCCCATCTCATAAGTTCTACTTTCTGCTGCTTTTAGATCAAGTGTGCGACTACTGCCATCTGCTGGATAAGACATTTCGGTAAAGGTGGGCGTTTCAAAGCCTTGTGCATAACTGGCATAAGTCATCAGCTCAGGAAAAATCTGCCAGCTTAACGCAGCTGAAGGCAGTAATTTCTGATAATCGGTTTTACCCGAATTATTGCCATTCGCCAGAAACTTGTCTTTAGACTTGAAATGTACATTGCTATAGCGCAGGCCGGCATCTAAAGTCCAATCGGGAGCAAAATGATAAGAAGCTTGCAAATACGGATCTAAATTCCACAGGGTATTATCTTCATCTCGACGCAGTTCGCCTTTGACTCCCAAGCGATCACCTAAAAAGTTTTGATAGCCTTTACGGTCTTCGGTCATGGCATCTACGGCGACACCTGCAATCAGTTTAGTATTTGGTAGAATATCTTTACCCGTCCAGCGTAAATCTGTCCCATAAAAATTACGGTCAAAATCAATGACACCACCGGGATGATTTCGGGCTAGTTGAACTGTATTAGGTTTACAAATATCAGTATTTTCTTCATATGCACACTTTGGAATCGACTGATATTGCGTGACTGCGCGCTGTCCCCAGTAGGCCATGCCATACAGTTCATGCTGGTCATTGATCGGCTTATTCCAGGTCAAACCTGTTTGCAGTTGTTCAATTTCTTTACGTGCATTATAAAGAAGGACGTTGGTCGCGATCTGTCTGGGATTGACCTTCCACTGTTCTCGGGTTAAACCGCCCGGATCATCCGCTGCAATTTTAACGTAGTTATTCATCCAGTTGATTTTAGAACCATCTTCCAGATCCCAAGTCAGCTTGGCATTATGCAGAACTTTATGCGCGCCGCTATGCTCCCGATAGCCGTCGGTATCAAAATAAGATGAGCTAATGATATAAGCTGGTTCATCGGCATTTTCTGAACCACCTTGCAAAACCAGCTTGGTCTGCCCTTTGTTCTGGCTCCCTGCAGAATGCCCCAGTTCAATTGAGTCAGCACCTTGCCCTTCCTTTGTGGTGGTTAAAATCGTTCCCCCTGAAGAATTGCCATAGAGTGATGAAAATCCACCACCCAATACTTCAATATGATCCAGACTGTTCAAATCAATATTCGAGGTTTGTCCCTGTCCATCCGGCATCGTTGCAGGGATTCCATCCACATATAAACGTACACCCCGTACACCAAAACTTGAACGCGCACCAAAGCCACGCATCGAAATTTGCAGGTCTTGGGCATAGTTTTCACGGTTATTTAACTGTAGTCCTGGAACACCTTTTAATGTTTCCGAAAGGTTCACATTCATGCTGTTATCTTGTTCTTGATTCAGATAATACACTGACGCTGGTGTGGTCAATCGCTCCCGATCGGTACGGGTTGCTTGAATGACAATCGTGTCTAATCTTTGGACTTCTTGTGTGTCATTTTCTGCATAAATATTCTGACCTACGCAAGCAATCAGGCAGGATAAGGTCGATTTCACAAATGGAAATTTCGGGCTTTGATACATAAATGACAGGCCTTATTTGAAAGTGGTTTAATGCGGCAAATACCTTATCGAGATGGCGTACATCTCATGATTCAATTCATTTTGTTTTAAGCATCGATACCAAATAAGTATGCTAATTCGATGACATATAGTTCGTTCAATGAGTAGAAAGGCTTTGAGCTTAAAAATTTTGTGTTCGATAAATTCCGACTTGATTAATCTTTTATCTGAATAGCACTTAAAATCAGCCAGATACAAAGCATATTATTTTAATGCGATCTGAATGAAATTGAGCTTTCAGCAACAAATCAACATCATTTCTCTGTGTCCTTAAAACTGGATGTAGGCATTCAACAATACATAATAAAAAAGCCTGACGAATCAGGCTCCTTCATACTGATTTAAAAATTTAACTATTTATTGTCTGGCAAGGCATAAGCCACCAGAGAGTCGCCCATTTTGGTGCCAAAGGAACCATGACCACCGGCCATAATGACCACGTATTGCTTACCATTGGCTTCATAGGTCATTGGAGTAGCCTGACCACCTGCAGGTAGACGACCTTTCCATAGTTCATCACCGTTATTCACGTTGATGGCACGGATGTAGTTATCTTGAGTTCCACCCACAAACATCACGTTGCCCGCAGTTGAAATAGGGCCACCTAGCATCGGCACACCCATTTTGAATGGTGGCAATGGAATGCCCGGCATACTGTCACGAATGGTACCGATACGGCGTTTCCAGGCCACTTCATGAGTATTTAAGTCCACACCTGCAACAAAGCCCCAAGACGGCTGTTTACACGGCAGCCCAAACGGAGACAGGAACGCACTGATTTCAACGCCATAAGGTACACCATACATCGGTTGAACGCCGGCTTCTGTACCTGCACCTTTAGCCGTCTTAGGACGGTTCGGATCTTGAGGAATCAGTTTTGATACAAATGGCAGGCCAATCGGGTTGGTTAATGCAATTTGACGGTCCGGATTCACCGACATACCGCCCCATTCAAACACACCTAGGTTACCCGGGAAGACCAGCGTCCCATTTTCAGAAGGTGGGGTATAAATGCCATCGTAATTCAGTTTGTGGAAAGCAACACGGCAGACCAACTGGTCAAACATGGTCGCACCCCACATCTGTTTATCGGTCAATTTATCTTGTGGCGCCAGATTAAAGTCAGAGAACGGTTGAGTTTTAGAATAGAACTCGCCTTTGGTTTGAGGTCCACGCTTCACAGATTGTGGTACCGGTTTCTCGGTAATCGGCACAATCGCTTTACCATTACGACGGTCTAGCACAAAAGCATTACCGGTTTTGGTCAAGACATAAATGGCTGGAACCATATTGCCGTTTTTGTCTTTAATCTCGGTCAATGTCGGCTGTGAAGGTACGTCCATATCCCACAAATCATGATGGGTAGTCTGGAAGTTCCATACCAGCTTACCAGTCGTCGCATTCAGGGCCAGCATCGAGTTGGCATAACGCTCGTCCAGTTCAGTCCGGTGACCACCGTAAATATCCGGTGTACCGACACCCGTTGGTACGTAGACGATATCCAGCTCTGCATCATAGGCCAAAGGTGCCCAAGCATTTGGAGAGTTGTGTACAAATTTTTGACCCGGTGCAGGAATCAAATTCGGATCTTCAGCGCCTGTGTCAAATACCCAAAGCAATTCACCCGTATTGACATCATAACCACGGATCACACCTGACGGCTCTTCAGTTGAATAGTTATCGGTAGTTGAACCCGCAATAATAATGGTGGTACCGGTGACTACAGGCGGTGAGGTTGGAATATAACCGCCCGGATATGGGAATGGCATATCTTTTTGCAGATCGACTTCGCCATTTTTACCAAAGTCAGAACAGACTTTACCGGTGGTTGCATTTACCGCAACCAGACGCCCATCATTGACCGGTAAAATGACTTTTTGCGGACATTCAGCCGATGTGGTTTTCTTCGCAGCGAGACTGCTTTCAAAACCAGCCGTATTGTTGACATCATAATAAGATACACCACGGCAGGTTAAATGCTGATAGGTATGATCGGCTTTCAGTTTTGGATCATAGGTCCATTTCGCCTTACCAGTTGCCGGATCAAGCGCAGTCAATTTCTGGTGAGTGGTACAGATGTACATGTTGTCACCCACCTTTATTGGAGTAACCTGATTGGTGGTTTCACCCGAGTCATTTTCAGTCTTGAATTCGCCCGTGTGATATTCCCAAGCTACCTGTAAATCTTTGACATTTTCAGTATTAATCTGCTTTAAGGGTGAATACCGTAACCCGGACTGGGTACGGCCATAAGCAGGCCAGTCTTCATCTGCCACACCAGGGATTGGCTGGTGGGCTGCAGGCTGCTGCGATTTTAATTCACCGCGAATTTCTTGCGGGTCATTAAATACAGCATAAATCATGACAGCGATGGTAATGGCCAGTGAACCACCCAAGACAATTTTCGCGGTTTTAGCATGATCAAAGCCACGTGTGGCAGCCGGAATCAGCAGCGCTAAACCGAATAGACCTAGAATATCTAAACGCGGCGCAAGTGCAAAGAAATCTGAACCGACTTCCCACAGCCCCCACACCACTGTCGCCAAAACGAATATGGCATAAACAAGGAGTGCAGCACTTTTTCGTTTATACAAGAGAACTGCGGTCGCAATAAAGAGAATACCTGCAATGATGTAGTACCAAGACCCACCCAGCACTGCAAGATAAATCCCTCCAATCAGCAGTCCTATACCGAAAACAGCGGCAATGACCGCTAAAAACGTTTTCAGTACCGAACCTGATGATGAAGTATTCATATTGAACACCTATAAAAGTTTTTTTGAAAGTCCATGCACATGACAGGCATGAGCACCCTTATTGTTAAATTCTGAGTTATAAATACATCAATGTCTTAAGCAGGCATTGCCCATTACTGCAACAAAGCACCTAGAGATTCAATAGTGTATTTGCAACTAAAAACTATATTTTAAAATGACGTATTAAACTTGATTCCGCCCACCCAGACATTTTCACCATCTTTATATGCACCGACGTGACGCACATATTGCACATTCGGGCGAATGGTGAGCCAATTAGTGGCATGTAAGCCATAATAAATTTCTGCATCGATTTCTTGATGACGGTCAGCACTGACATCGTCATTCATGTTGATGCGTGCAATACCAAATGCGATTTCATCTTGAGGGCGTGAATCCATTGCACCCTTATAAACCAGCCCGATATTTTGCATATCACTGACATTATTGGTTTTGGAGTCATGCACTGTCGCATTCACAAAGCCGGTCAAACCACGCGAAGTATCTCCGTGATGTGCAGTCAATTGTTGCTTGGCAACAATCCAGCCCCCATGGTGATGATCGGTTTGATCTGGATTGGAAATGACTTCAGCCTCTGCTGTACTGTAGTAATAACCGGCACGGTATTCACCCGGTAGTTTCTGTTCACCCAGTTTAGGTGCCCAAACCACTTCTGCAGGAAGCATTGCCCCTTTGGAACCATCCGTACTCAGGTTAAATCCTTTACCACGTTCCAGATTCTCAGGGTTGTATTCATAAGCACCGACTTGGGCATAAAATTCAGGGTTAAGGTTATATTTGACCCGTGCAGCCCATTGGCTTACCGGCCAGTTGTACCACTGATCGCCAACCCAGTTCCCGACTTGTGAACCGCATAGGGCCAGATTCTGGAAATCACAGTCAAAACTATTGAAGTCTTCACCCTCACCAAAGCGTCCGACTTTCACATCCAGTTTTTGTTCCAGGAATTTTTTCTTGATCCATAAATCAGTCAGGCGCCAGGTTTGACCACGGCCCCAGACTTCTTGCACTGAACTCAGATGGCCATTTAAAGCAGCAGCGCTTTGAGACAGTGACTGACCGTTACGCTGGGTCACTGTTATTTGTGCTTCGGTGTCTTGCCAGCCTGCAATTTTTGCCAGATCCAGATGTGCCCCAAAAACAAACTGGTCCGCATATTCAGTTTTATGGTTTGAAGATCTTTGCGCATCGATCAAGCTTGCCATTTCACCGGTATAACCAAAACTGAAATCATAGCCCTGATTTTGGAGTGCTGTACGTTGCCCGTTCCAGTCACCGAGCATCCACGGGCTTTCCGAACTGAAAGCAGCTTCAGCATGCACAGTGGTCGTGGTTAAGATGAAAGAGGCACAGCAAAGGTAAACGGCCTTCGATAATGGGGAGAGATACATTGAATGTGACACCTTCATCACCATAGGAAGCTTTTTATTATACGCCTGTTGATTTTAAAAAATCGTTACTAATAGATAAAAAGTATGAATAAAATGTTATATTTATTAGTATTATTATATGCTTTTTGTAAATTTAAAATTTATAAGTATCTGTTTATCATCATATTAAATTTAACAACATCAAACCATAGTTCCAAAGAAAAATTTGATATTCATCAGATAGATTTAGCTTTAATTTCTTATAAAAGATTCAGAGATAAATCAGCTCCATTACTATTTAATTTTCTTCATTTCAAATCATGCAACGCTACATTTTTTGTTGATTGAATACTGAATCACTATTGCGATAAGGCTTTTAAAAACATGAAAAAATTATTGTCATTTCACCATAAACTTTTAAAAATTAGATTATGCTAAAGTTATTCTGATAAGAAATTGCGTCGCTTTAAAACAATAATCTAGCTTAATAGACGAGAACAAGCATGAAAGGTTCAATCCTTGATTTTTCTATTCAACACAATACCGGTTTTATCTCGGGGGATGATAATCAGCGCTATAGCTTTAATGGCGCAGACTGGCGTAGTGAGCGTCCACCTTCACGCGGTGATCGGGTCGATTTTATCGTCAATACCGCGGGTGAAGCATCTGAGGTTTATTTAACCTCAGGCAGTTCTATTTATCTGGGAGAAAAAATTTCCAGTCAGCTTGGCAAATATTCAAATCTGGATCAAGCCGAGGAAAATTACAGCAGCATTGACTGGTTTGTAAAATGTCTGACCAACTATGCAAACTTTTCCGGCCGTGCACGCCGTAAAGAATTTTGGTTCTTTATGCTGTTTTGTGTAATTTTAGGCATTGTTGCTGAGGTAATTGATACAGTTTTAGGCACTAAACCGCTGGTGAATAGCCTGCTTAATCTGGCACTTCTAGTCCCAAGTCTGGCCGTTGGCGCGCGTCACTTGCATGATGTAGGACGTTCTGGTTGGTGGCAATTACTGACGCTTACCGTGATTGGCATACTGGTACTGATCTGGTGGTGGGCAACTGAAACCAAGCAACAAAACAATGAGTATGGTGCTCCTGCCAAATAACCGAACCTTACAAATCCCGTCTTGATGCGGGATTTGTTTATCGATTATTTAATGACTAAATATCAGCAAAATCAGACTTTCTCCATGCTGCGAGATCAATTAGTGAAATTTCCAGATGCTGTATGGGTGCAAATCTATAAAGATAAAATGCAGCTGATGAATATAGATGGCACGATTACGCATACTCTGCTACCCGATGTGCCTTATGCCCATCCGCGGAGTATTATTGCCGACTTTGATGCAGCCGCGGTGACGCTGAAACGGCTGTTACCATCGTCAATGATGAAGAAACTATTTAGCTCTATAGCACTGCTGCAAATTATGGATCTGCCTGAAGACGGTTTAACCGAAGTTGAAAAGCGCGCGTTACTCGAACTCGGTTATGAAAGTAGCGTGCAAAATGTCATCCTGTTTGACCATGCAGGAAATGCACTGACCAAAGCCAGAGTTCCACCCCAACATCGAATGACGATCATCAATATTTTACTGGTGATTATCATTATGGTGGTGTTGGCATCGACCTGGTTTTTGACGCTTTAAATGTTCTTGTAAGAGCAAAAATCCCGCACGCTGCGGGATTTTTATTGAGATAACAATCTAATAAGAGAGTTGATCTGTATAGATGTAGCAGCTTATAGACAAAATATCTCTAAAAATCAGCTCAAATAAAATAAGCAAAAATTAGGGTTTATTTAAAATAATCTAGCAACTGATTAAAGCGGTCTATTTGATATTTAGGCTGTGCCAGTGCTAACTCTTCCTGACTACCATAACCATAATTTACCGCAATAGTATCAATACCATTTTGACGGGCACCAAAAATGTCATGCTCACGGTCACCCACCATCAGGCATTGATCGGCCTGTAATTTTTGCTGCTCTAAAATATACTGAATCAGCTCAGCTTTATTGGTTCGCTCGCCATTCAGCTCACTACCATAAATGTCGGTAAAATACTGGGCCAGATCAAAATGTTCCAGAATCTGTTTGGCATACACTGTCGGTTTTGCTGTAGCGACAAACAAGCGATAACCACGGCGTTTCAGTTCTGCCAGCGTTTCTGCTACACCCTCAAAAACATGATTTTCATAGAGACCCTTGACTGCAAAGCGCTCCCGATAACCCATCAAGGCCTGTTCAGCCAGAACATGATCGGCCTCAACATTTAAAATTTTGGCAAGCGAGGCTTTTAAGGGCGGACCAATAATCCAGTCGATATTGATCTCGTCACTAATCGGATGACCGATCTTTTCCAGACCATAGCGTGCAGACGTCGTAATCCCCACTTTCGGATCGGTTAATGTCCCATCCAGATCAATTAAAATATTCTTAATCACCGCCCATCCCCTCTCATTAGTACCGATATAAATTAATATCGAGAGTTCATTCAAATTTGCCTATACTAATGCAATTTTAGTGAATGAAGGACATCATTTTGCGCCCTACCGTACTTTGCTTTTCCGGTTTAGACCCTTCAGGTGGAGCCGGCCTTCAAGCAGATATTGAAGCCATTGGTCAAAGTGGTGCACATGCGGCAATTGCCTGCACAGCCCTCACTATTCAAAATTCACAGCAGGTTTTTGGTTTCGAAGCCACTTCCAGAGAATTGCTGTTGGCACAGGCCAATGCGGTGGTCAATGACCTGCCCATTCGTTGCGTAAAATCTGGCATGTTAGGCACCACAGACAATATCGCAGCACTGGCCGAGTTTCTGGCTGCACATCCAGATTATCTGTATGTGCTGGATCCGGTTTTGGTCGCGAATAGTGGCGGTTCGCTGGGTAATCAAGAAACGCTGGTCAAAGCATTTACCCAGTTGATTCCATTAGCCACTATCTTAACGCCGAACACGGTTGAACTACGCGCCCTGACGGGTGAGCAAGACCTCAAACTGGCCACTCAAAAATTATTTGAAATGGGTGCACAGGCAGTTTTGGTCAAAGGTGGCCATGAAGATACGCCAGATTACATTCAGAACAGCCTATATATCGCAGGTGAGCTGGTCAACGAAACTCGCTGTCCACGTCTGCCAGGTGAATATCATGGTTCAGGCTGTTCACTGGCCAGTTTCATTGCCGGACGTCTGGCCATGGGTGATCAGTTGAAAACTGCGGTACAGCATGCTGAAACCTGGTTATTTGGGGTATTAAAAAATGCTGAAATTCCTGTTCCAAATGGCCAGAGAATTCCAAAGCGTTTTTAAGATCACACTTCTTAAAATCAAAACTAAAAAAGCCTGAGTCATTCAGGCTTTTTTATCACTGCTATTTTTTAAACAATACTATTTGGCCTGATAAATGATTTTGCTTACATAGGTCGGTAAATTCCAAGCACCACCGGCGAAGCCTTTGCATTGTACGGTCAGACCACTGAAGCTTTTGACAAATTTCTTGCCATTCCACGCCCATTCGTTCTGACTCAGACAATCGCCCAAACCACGCACTTTATGCCCGGAAAATATCTGGCCTTGGTTAAATGTTTCTCCCGAGGTCGTCACCAACTGTTTAAATTGCTTGTTTCGATCCATCAGCCAGAAGCCACTACCCATATTATAAGCCCCACGCCAGCATGGAATCTGAATCAGTTGATTCTGGGCATTAATGGGATAAATGGTCATAACATCATCATCCAGAAAACGCTGGCTAAACAGCAAATCACATTGATCTTCCTTGGTGGTGGCTTGCAGTTTTCGAATCATCTGCTGACTTGTTGCCGTATTCAGTTTTGCTTGAGTGACTTTGCCTGACTGATATTTTGGTATCTGAATTTTCGGTATCGCTGCAGCTTTGAGCACCGCCTGATTGGATTTTTTCCCCGGCCTGATCAAGGCTGAGGGCGTAGAAAGTCGACGCTGAAATTCATCCATCTTGAGTAAAACGGCACTGGCACCGGAAGTCGACAGGTTCCAGCGTGATTGCGTATTCTTAAATACAACCGGAGCTGTTCCCTGTACAGCTTTTAGCAAGGCTCGCGTTTGATCAGTACTGAGTTGCCCTATTCCCTCCCGATTCAGACCAATCACACCATAAGGTGTGCTGGCAATTTGTAGCTGAAGCTGTCGTGTAGGTGTGGCAGCAGCTAAGGGTAAAATCTGGACTTGGGCTTTGATACTACTGTTTGCACCCGCAGCACGCTCTAGTAGCACCGAAACCGGCTGATCAATATTTTGATCCGATTGATAACCGGCAGCACGGCAGGTGCCGGTATTATCACAGGAAATTTCCCAGTCTTTATGTAAAAAATGCAGTCCCTGAATAGCAGCCAGACTCCATGAACTGATACTGGCTAGACCAAATGTGATACTCATGATTTTGATGCTGTAGATCCATTTTTGTTTCATCATTTAGTCCTTATTTAAAACGCTTGCCGAGGTAGCAGGCTGCATCTGCTCAATCTGCTTCTGTTTATCTTTTTTCTTGCGCTCATTGCTCAGGGTCGCCATTAAATCCTGCGCCAAAGCCTTAAGCAGAATCATATCTTCGGCCTGCATCTGTCTCGGTTGTTTATCCAGCAGACATAGACTCCCAAGCGCAATTCCATTTTTATCTTTTAAAGGCACACCAGCATAGAAACGGATATGATGCTGTCTTAATTCTGACAGATGTGGAAAGCGCGGGTCACGCTGCAAGTCTTCTATCACCAAAAGCTCATTCTGATAGAGCAAATGGGTACAGACTGAATCCTTGCACATTTGTCGGGTTGCAACAGGCTCCTGAGTAAAAGGACTGATTGGAATATACATTTCATGCTGATTCAGCCAGGAAATTTGTGCGTAATCAACGTCAAAGGCTTGACGGGCTTCTTCAATATATTGTTTATAAAGGGTCTGATGACGATGATCCAATAAACCCAATTCATTTAAAGCCTGCTGCCGTTCTTTTTCATTCTTGATCTCCAGATTCTCAAACCAGCTTTCGCCTTCATTCAAGGTATAAGTTTCGATAGTCAGAATCAGATCATCGACATTATTGACCAATGCCTCCAGCTCAAAACGTTGTTGCAGTTCATCCAGAAGCTCCAGCTGCATCACGCCCCAAGTCGCAAAAATGATTTTCAGTTCAGGATATTGCTGTGCCAATCGATATTTCAGCAAACGAATCTGTGCCGCAGGCGCATGATGAAAAATAGACACACATAAAATCTTGATCGAAGCTGGTAATACAATACCCTTTCCTGATTCACTCGATTGAATCAATACATCCGGATCATTTCGGGCAGCAATATTTTTGAGATTCAGCGCGTGTGCCAACATGGCAGAAATCTGGGTGTCAATTTCCCAACGCGCACCGACACAATAAACTTCGGGCTGCTCGTTACTTAATTTACTCGGATAGGCTTTTTGGAAAGCATGATTAAAGAACTGCAAGCCCTGATAAAGACGCAACCGGTGCTCGGCAGTAACATCGGTATCATGTCCTTGCGAATAAATCCGAATAGCTGGAATGGCCACTTCGCCATAGAACATTTGTACACGGCGGGCCACCTCCTCCGCACAGGGCTTTTTTGGCAATTGCGCACAGATGTAATCATTGGCTACCTGCATTGCATCATTGACTTCATCAGCCACCAGTCGTTGATAAAAGCGTTCGGAGGGTGACAATACTGGCGTACTGCCAAGCAAAGTTTTAACAAAACCCAGTGCCGGCACGTAGTTGGACAAAACCAGCAGGCAGGCAGTCAAAGGCGTCGACAAGATCAGCCCTACCGGTCCCCAGAGGGTGGTCCAGAACGTAGCAGCCAGAATAATCGCCAAGGTAGACAGACCGGTACTTTCCCCATAAAGCCAAGGTTCAATCACGTTATTGCTGATGAGTTCCAGCACCAGAATCAAGCCCACAGTCCAGAGCACCATGTCCCAGCCCGGATCAACGGCAAAAGCCAGTGTAATCGGGAAAATAGCTGAAACGATCGGACCAACATAGGGTACAAAACGCATAACCACCGCGACCAGCCCCCACATGATCGCTGCCGGTACGCCAATCAATAACAGTCCAATCGCCATGGGAATGCCATAAGTGACATTGACCAGCAGCTGCATGCGCAAATAGGTTCCGATACTTTTGCCGGCATCATCCAGCGCATCGGTGCCGATATTCAGATTACCGCCCAAGAGTTTCAGAAAGCGGTCGTGCAGGTCTTTGCCATTGAATAAAATCAATACCATAAACAGGAACACAATCCCGATAATCGCCAGCGGATTCAGGATTTTACTCAACCAGTCCAGCGCAGCCTCTTCACTCGTTGGTTCCAAACCGACCACTTTGACATTCTGCACATTCGGGTCTTCTGTTTCCTGTTCGGATGTGTCTATCGAATCTTCGACTGTGTCAAAGGTCTGGATCGCACCGTCCCACATACTCGGTCCCTGACGATAGTTTTCGAGCATTTTCAGTTTTTGCTGGATAGTGTCCTGATATTGCGGCAGTTCCTGACTCAGCTTGCCAAGTTGCACCCCCAGATAAGTTGCAGTACCGCCCAGAAATGACAAGGTCAAGCACATGACCAGGCCAATCGCCGCCCATTGGGGACACCCCCATCGCTTTAAACGGGAAACCAGAGGAGAAAGTAAAAATGCCAGCAGAATGGCCAAAGCCAGCGGAATAAAAATATCACGACCAAAATACAACGCCGTCATGACGACAGCAGCAATTACAAAGCCTGCCATCATTCTGAGTGCATGGTGGGTGCGCTGTCGCTCGGACTGATCCGGCATCAATACTTCAGTCTGTTGTTGCAGGTTGGCCTGTCGTGGTTTTACTTGACTGTTCTTGTTGTTATCCACCTGGAAAGTCCTAAAATATTATTCCTTCAACATAATTTAGGACTTTCTATATTTTTGTTACAAAGGTATTCCTGTAATCATTTGCAAAGATATTTCACTTAAATCTTTTCAGATGAGTGGATTAACTCACGCTTTTGATCCGGCGCATTTTCCGGGTTTCGAGTTGCACAGGGACTGAAGTATGTTGATGCAGCAATTGCCATTTACCTTGCTGCTTGCTCAGGCACATGCTGACCCGACACCAGCCCAACTGGAAAATCGGTTCAATCATCGCATAGTTGACTCGCACATAGCCATCCACCATGGCCAGATCATGCGTGACATGAATATTCATATTCTGCCGCTCTACACGTATTCCTTCGGGCATAAAGTGCCGATATTGTTGCCAGAGTGCCTGATAGGCTTCGACACCTTTCACTTCCATACTGACATCGACCAGACGGATATCGGGTCGGCACAATTCAATAATATCCTGAATTTCGAGTCTGGCTATGGCATTGTCCCACTCTCGAAGAAATGCCATGACTTCCCGAGCCAATTGTTCATCCCCCAAAAATCTGCATCAAATTTTCCTCAATCGGACAAGTCAGACCTGAATTCGGAATTCAATTAACTGACCCGATTTCTGATCTTTTGTTCTTATTATTTTGCCTATGCTAAAGCGTTATTCTCGCTTTGCTCTCCTCACTGCCTGATTGGATACAGCCCACCTGAAAATTATTTTTTAAATTATTTTTATTTCAATCAGGATGAATATGCTGTTTCTAGATTGGATGATTCAAAAATCAGCAGCGATTAAAAGTTACTTTAGAACTTTTATTGCATGCCTGTAAATGACATAAAGCGTCATTTAAAAATAGAAATAATTTTAGATCTGAATAAGATAGCGAGCTGTTACAGACCAAGTCGATCTGTTTATAAATTTCGTATGGCATTAATAAAGTTTTAAGGCATTTGATCCATGCCATATCAACAGATAAAAGCCATCATTCAGATAATGGCTTTACTATAGGTCTGCTTTGGCATTTCAATGATTTCGACACAAAGCTGTATTTTTAAGTCTGGCTGGGCCGCAATATATTGCTGCATGACGTCGAGCACCAATTCGGAAATTGCCTGACGAACTTCGACACTGCGCCCGCTCAACAGTGAAACTTTAGCATGCACATAGGCCTGATCTGTAACAACATTCAGTCCAATCACATAATCCTGCTGCATAATCGCACGACTTTTTAAATCATTGGGATCGGTGACATGGCCGGCGTTAAAAAGTGCCTGATGAATCGCGACCAATAAAGGTTTGATCTCGATATGTTGCAGATTGTCAGAATATTCCAGATGCAGGTGTGGCATTAAAGTGGTCTCAAATCGAAATGTGAGGATCAGGGCGACAGGAAAATAATCTGCCCAGAATTTCAGCAATAATGAGAATAATACGATTAATCAACCGTATTATTCTCTCGTCAGAATTTTAGTCTAGGGCTAAATTTAAGCTTTCTTTACATATTCGGATTTCAGTTTCATCGGGCCGATTCCCTCGATTTTACAATCGATATCATGCCCATCTGCAGCATCAGGCAGCAAGCGGATACTTTTTACCTTGGTGCCCACTTTCACCACTGAAGATGAACCTTTGATTTTCAGGTCTTTAATCACCGTTACGCTATCACCGTCCGCCAGCACATTGCCATTGGCATCCTTAATGATCACTTGCTCTTCAGTGATTTCACCTTCTTTCCACTCGTGTGCGCATTCTGGACAGATCAGTAGATCGCCATCTGCATAGGTATATTCAGATTGACATTTTGGACAGTTTGGCAGACCCATAAGAACCTCGAAAAAAAGAGAAAAATAAAATAAATGAAACAAATAAGCGCACAGTATAGCATCTTTGTCAGGCGCGCTGATGGAGAGGACATTGGGATGAAACCAACACAGGAGATCCAAGGAATTAATTGTCTGAAATCTGCGGATTAACCAGCAAAGACAGGAGTTGCAGTGATTCCTGCCAACTCAAATGACATACCGCTGGCGGCACCACATCCGGATAACCCACCTGAATAATGTGTAAACCGGTACCGATTGACACTTTTTCAAAGATGATCGTGACCTCTATTTCACCCTGCAATTCGGGGGTAGAAAACTGATCGGTATAGCGCAGCAACTGATTGGGAATGACCTCATGATAAACACCATGAAAATGATGCTGGGTCCCGGTAGAAAAATTGGTAAAGGTGGTTTTATAGCTGCCGCCGGGTTTAACTTCCGCATGTTCTACTTTGGCAATAAAGCCATGTGGTGCCAGCCATTTGGCCAGTGCATCCGGATGCACAAAGGCACGATACACCCGCTCCGGTGGTGCGCTGAACACACGATGCATTTTTAAGGTGTAACTCATTTTTTCTTGTCCTTTGTTCTTATTATTTTTTATTGCGGGATATTCCCTGCATTTGTTGTAACTAAATCCTCAGCATCATCAGCCTGAGTTAAGTACTCATCTGAGTTATTTTATCCAGTTTTGAGCTGGCTATATATAATGAGTATGTATCTATACTTAAGCTCAAATCTTCGTATAGCAATTAAATAGAGCAATAAAAAAACCCGGCAGCACCGGGTCTCTTATTTTAAATGCTTTAAATACAAGCATGCTCAGCTACTACGCAGGCTGCTCTCTTCGTCATCCAGCTCATCATCATAGACATAGGCCATGCAACCCCAGCCATCATATTCGCCCTGAAATTGTGCAGCGATTTTGCTGAACCATTGTTCCAGATCCACGATATCTTCGTAGGCAGGCTCCATATACACATAAATCGTGATAATCCATTCCAGGGTATCGCTTTCTTCGTCCTGAAACAGGCTGATTTTTTGCTCTTCTTTTAATAGATGCAAGGCACAACGATCTGCCTGCGCTTCATCCGCAAAGGCAATCGAAAATTCAATTTCGTGCGCTTCTTGCAAGTCGTCGCCATCCTGATGCATTTGCCACAGTACATTGCCATTTTCATCGTCAGGGAATTGATTGTAATCACGTGACATAGAAGTATCCTTATTATGATGCTGTTTTATTCTGCATTTAAGATTAGCTGATTTTTGTACCATTATCGAGATACAGACAAAAAATATTATCTTTTAACCATAAATAAACATATGATTTTTATAAATATAAAAATAAGTAAGGGGATCAATATATTCAAGATACCTAAAGGTCAAAAATCCTGAAAAATATCAGGATTTAAACCAACTTATGGCATTCAGAATACTCTGGTAAAAATCTTCTAGCCCTATGAGTGTCATGATCTAAGCGATGTATGGATGCAGATGATCTTGTTTCAATTGCAAAACCAGTGCAGCAAACTTGAGCTCCTCTAAACGCAGATCAAGATAGGATTCTTGAATCATCGCCTGACTCAGTGCCTGCCCGGTATAATTCAGCAAGACATAATCATCCTTTAAGGCTTGCAATATCTCGCCCAGATTTTCTGTGCTTAATTGAGAGAGATATAAATCTGCCTTACAGTTGAAAGCCAGACTCAGGATTTCAATAGTACTTCGACGGCGATTGTCGTCGACATAATTACAGCTCGCCACCTGCTGTGTTTCTATGGCCTGCTGAATTCTGTCACGGACATTGCGTAAATACCGAACCGCATCCTTTTCGCTATAACCCTCAATCAGCTGCTCTAAAACCTGTGTTGCGGGAAGCTGCAAGCCGAAGCGCTGGGCCTGTATTTTATGCTGTAAAGCACTCAATACCTCTTGCAAGCGATGCTGTTGTTTAGCCTGTTCATAATAACCGTGCAAACTTTGTCGGGCCTCCTGCTCAACCTCGGCCACGGCCTGCGCCTGAAACTGGGCAAGATAATCTTTTACTCTTGCGATATAGGCTTTGAGATCATCGATCATGATCGAAGCATCCAGCTTGGTCGCTTCAACAAAGTTTTCGGCCTGCAAAGTCCGATTAATAATATATTGCTCGATATCCCAGATATCCTGATATTTTTTATATTTATTCAGCGCAATGTTTAAACTGCCATTCTGTACCCGCAGTTGGGTGATTTCATAATTCAATTCATCGACTTGAGTTTCATAATCTGCCAATTTGCTGCGGGAATGATCCAGATTTTCCTGTAAAAACTGAATATTGCTGCGTAATGAAGCCTGTACCTTCAAGCTCCATAGCAATGCACATATTGAAATACTCGCGAGAACGAAGAGAGCCATACTGAGCATCGTTCTTTCCTTTAACCCCGGGCAGCGCCCTAAACCATCAAATTAAAAATTTATTATAAAGTAATGATTGATTTTGCATCACTTCAGCCAGATAAGCAAAGCCATTGATCACCACTAAGTCATTCATTCATTTTATTTTTCTACAAAATTTTTATGTGTAAGTCATACATGGCGGGCTGATTTCCAGCTTAAACCAAATCCATTCTGAAACAACTTACGATATTTTTTATATCAAAGGATATAATTTGAAAGCGCGGATTCAAATCCCAAGTGCGACACATTTGTAGTTAGTTGAAAAAGTTAGGTGTATTAGAATCATTAGACTTTTTCAACTCGCAATTGG
>NZ_JAMXXS010000042.1:0-19436 GCF_024129595.1 Acinetobacter lwoffii
AGTGTGGGGTTACCCATGTGAGAGTAAGTCATCGCCAGCTCATTATTCGAAAGTCCCCCTCCGCATTAGCAGAGGGGGATTTTTTTATGCGTGGAATTTTAGATAAGATATTTAACATATCTATATCTCAAAGTTGATCAGATTCTTCTGAGACAGAGAATTCCTGTTAATTTGTTTGACCTATTGGGATCTCTGTAAAACTAGCGCTATAAGAGTTTACAAGCTGATCTTATAAACCTTACAAAATAAAAAACCAGCGAATCGCTGGTTTTTTATTGCAGACTATTTTAGCCAAACACGCGCATTACGGCTGCGATTAATACCCAAAGAATGACAATCGCCACGATGGGTTCAACAATTTTTGCCCATGTTGGGGTATTGATAACAATGACTTCTTCGACATCTTGATGCTGTTGATTCTGGCTTACCATTTGATTAAACTCCTTCATTGATGCTTCCAATGATAGCTCTTCTTGCACAATTGGTTTAGAGCCTTTGAGTTCTGTTAGCTTGTTTGTTGTCCAAACCCAATCATCTGCTTGACCAGATAAATGTTCAATTTGCCCGGTCAGTAATTCCTGGATGCTATGGATATTATGATTGCCGGTATCATGCAGTTGTTTTAATTCGATAAGTTGTAAATGAAAAATTTCTGAAGTACTGTGCTCAAGCTGAGCTCGATCCAAGGTAGATTGATTTTCCGGACTGGTAGCGAGATGACGCACGATTTCCAGGATATATAATTCATCAGGATGATTGATTTCATTATAAATTTTTTGTGGGTTATGACGCCATTCAGTAATAAGTTTTCCTAAAGTTAAGGCATTGATTTCTGATATATATTTTCGTCTTTCTTCTTTTGTATATTCTTTTAGAAGCTCAGGCTTTTGAGTCTCTATCTGTTCAACAAAATATTGTACTAAATCAAAAGCCATTCACTTGCTCCATTATTTTTAATCTAATAGTCTTAAAGTCGGTTTTTTCTTTGGTTGTTCAGTTTGTTCTTCAGTGCTTGATTTTAAAGCATCTTCATCATTTTGTGTATGCTCATATTCACCTGGATCAAAGAATAAACCTTGACCATTTTCACGTGCATAAATACCGAGTACTGCTGCCATAGGCACATAAATATCACGAGAAACGCCACCAAAGCGAGCCGAGAAGCTAATGGCATCATTGCTCATATGCAGCGCATGCACGGCATGTGGCACAATATTCAGAACAATCTGTCCATCTTTAATAAACTGCTCAGGAACCATGGTATTTGGGCGTGTGGCATCCACCAGCAGGTAAGGCGTCATATTGTTATCGCAAACCCACTCATAGATTGCACGTGCCATATAGGGACGGGTAGGGCTAAGGCTGAATTCTTGTTCGGACATGATGTTTCTCTACGGATGCTTGAGTTGCGCTGAATAACGGTTCTTTTCCTGCAATGTCATGGATTTTACAAAGGCAGGACGACTGAAAATTCGTTGGCAATATAAATAAAACAGACGGCATTGCTGCTGTGGTAATTCTACACCCATCTGTTTCAGACGGATAAAAATTGGTGCCAGCATACAATCCAGGATACTAAATTGTTCAGACATAAAATAGGGAAAATGCTGGAAGAGTGGCATCAGTGAAATCAGGATATCCTGTAACTGCTTTTGTGCCTGAGTTCTGGCTTTCTTATCTAGAGTATCAGGATGGCGTAACATGATATCAGCCAGCTTTAACCAGTCATTTTCAAAGCGCCAGATGTATTGTCGTTGCTCTGCGCGGGGCATTGGAGCATCGGCATACAGTTTATTCTGACGATAACGATCATCTACATATTCTGAGATAATCGAAGTATTAAATAATTTAAGTTCATTTTCGATCAGCATCGGCAATTGATTATAAGGATTGAGACTGGCGAGATCCTCATCATCGGCATCCACCAAAATCAGGTTATATTTAATCTGTTTTTCGGTAAGCACATAGCGAATCCAATGGGAACGAAAGTCATCGGCATGACTATAGAGAGTGATTCCTTGAAGAGGCGCGCTTTCGACTGACATAAATCCTGATGAGCTTCTAATGAATAGACTAGGATACTAAAATTCAACCTAAAAAGCACCAAGCATCAAGGATCAATCGGCTTGAGCCGAGGTAGATTATAAGAAAAACAACTGGAGGAAAATAAGATGCTGATCAAGCTTCCTGTCATTTTGCTGTTTATCTGTATTGGGATCGCAAATTATTATTTGATGAAGTCATTCTGGTGTCACGAAGGGGTATGGGGTAAGGATGTACATGAACAATAACAAGAAAAAAGTTCTAAATGACCCACTAACCGCCATAAAAAAACCCTGGAAAATCCAGGGTTTTTTGTCCGATTCGGTAAACGAATTAACGTTTAGAGAACTGAGGACGTTTACGAGCTTTACGTAAACCAAGTTTCTTACGTTCAACTTCACGAGCATCACGAGTAACGAAACCAGCTTGACGAAGAGCAGGTTTTAAAGTTTCGTCAGAAGCGATCAATGCACGAGTAATACCGTGACGGATAGCGCCTGCTTGACCACCAATACCACCACCAGCAACAGTGATGTAAAGGTCATATTTGTCAGTAGCTTCAAGAAGCTCAAGTGGTTGGTTAACAACCATACGAGCAGTTTCACGACCGAAATACTGTTCAAGAGTACGGTTGTTAATTACGAGTTTACCAGTACCAGCTGATAGGAAAACACGTGCAGTTGCGGTCTTACGGCGACCTGTACCATAATTAGTAGCCATGTGCTGTTATCCCTTAGATGTCCAAAACTTGTGGCTGTTGAGCAGCGTGTGGATGCTCAGTACCTGCATACACTTTCATTTTCTTGATCATTGCATAACCAAGAGGACCTTTAGGTAACATACCTTTAACAGCTTTTTCTAGAACTGCTTCTGGTTTGTGAGCGATTAACTTTTCAAAGTTAGTCTCACGGATACCACCAGGGAAACCAGTGTGGCGATAGTATTTCTTATCTTGTGACTTTTTACCAGTCACAGTGATTTCTTCAGCATTGATAACAACGATGTAGTCGCCAGTGTCAACGTGAGGAGTATAAGAAGTTTTATGCTTACCGCGTAAACGACGAGCGATTTCAGTCGCAAGGCGACCTAAAGTTTTGCCAGAAGCATCAACAACGTACCAGTCGTGTTGAACTTCAGCTGGCTTAGCGCTGAGAGTTTTCATTAAACCACTACCTATTATAGTTGGTTTGGACTATGGAATCTGTCCAAACTAAAGGAGACGCGATTCTAAACGAATACGTGAAGAATCACAAATGAAAATTAAAATTTCAAGCGCTGTATTTTATCTAATCTCCCTGGTGAAAGAAAGACCTAAGCCTTTATATGCTACAAAAACTGCAACTATATTTGTAACCATAGTTTCAATGGTATCAAAATATTGATTTATAAGTACTCTTTGCAATGATTACTACAGCGTAGGCGTGATCGGGTTATAATATTTCTCAGCTTTGCCAAATTGAGAAGATGATGCTGCCTTTATATGTCACCAGTGGGGAACCTGCCGGAATTGGTCCTGATATTTGCCTGAGTCTTGCAGATCGTGTTGATGAGCGCCCAATTGTGGTATTGGCGGATATTCATATGCTCGAGCAACGTGCTCAGGTACTCAAATTATCGGTTGAGCTGATTGAATATCAAGGACAGGAGTCATCTTCAGGCATCGGTCAGCTATTTGTAGAGCATGTTCCCGTGCAGCAAGACGTCGTATTGGGTGAGCTGAATCCGAACAATGCGGCTTATGTACTGGAGCAACTGCGTCGATCCGCAGACTATGCCATGTCAGGAAAAAGTGTCGGCGTCGCGACTGCGCCTGTACAAAAGTCCGTGATAAATGAAGCGGGCATTTCTTTTAGTGGTCATACCGAGTATTACCAGGAATTTGCTGGTGTTCCACGTGTAGTCATGATGCTGGCCACCAAAACTTTACGCGTGGCCTTGGCCACTACCCATCTTCCGCTTCGTGCCGTGGCAGATGCGATTACGCCTGAACGCTTGCATCAGGTGATTGATATTCTGATTCACGACCTGAAATCCAAATTCAAGATTGAACAGCCGAATATACTGGTTTGCGGTTTAAATCCGCATGCCGGGGAGGGCGGTTATTTGGGGATGGAAGAAATTGAAGTGATCAATCCGGTACTCGAAAGCTATCGTGCTCAAGGTATCAACATGAGTTTAAGCCTACCTGCTGATACTTTATTTACTCCAGAAAACCTAAAAGATGCTGATGCTGTTCTGGCGATGTATCACGATCAAGGTTTACCTGTGTTAAAATCACAGGGCTTTGGTGAAGCCATTAATATTACCCTCGGCTTACCGTTTATTCGAACTTCTGTTGATCATGGCACAGCACTCTCCCTTGCGGGGACGGGACTTGCGAAAAGTTCCAGCCTGCACGTTGCTGTCGATTTAGCCCTCGATCTGGCGCGCCACTGATTATTGTTCATCACTCACGTTGGAAATGTTTTTATGTATCAAATTAATGCCTTAAACCCAAAAGATGAAGGGCATCAGGCTCGAAAAAGATTTGGTCAAAACTTTTTACATGACCAGCGTGTCATTGCCAAAATTGTACGCTCAGTCAATCCGCGTCCAGGTCAGAACATTCTAGAAATTGGCCCGGGTCTGGCCGCTTTGACTTCACCTTTAATTGGTGAATGTGATGCCTTAACCGTACTTGAGCTGGATCGTGATCTGGCTGCTGGCCTGCCGGGTCGTGTGCCGCATCCTGAACGTTTAACCATTATTGAAGCCGATGCATTGAGATACGATTATTCTCAGTTGTTCCAGGAAGATCGTCCATTACGTGTGGTCGGTAACTTGCCCTATAATATTTCAACGCCACTGTTATTCCATCTCTTGGAATTTGGTGACAAAGTGCAAGACATGCATTTCATGCTGCAAAAAGAAGTGGTAGACCGCATTACCGCATCACCCAATACCAAAGAATATGGCCGTCTGTCGGTGATGATTCAATATTTCTGTAAACCGACTTTCTTGTTCGAAGTGCCACCTGGATCTTTTAATCCGCCTCCAAAAGTAACTTCTGCGGTATTCCGTTTAGAGCCTTATAAAGTTAAACCGATTGTGGCGAAGAATGAAAAAGCGCTGGCACGTCTGGTATCTCATGTCTTTACCCAGCGTCGTAAAACCTTGCGTAACAGCTTGAAGGGTATGTTGGTCGAAGAGGGTTTTGAAAAAGCGGGTGTTGACCCGATGGCGCGTCCAGAAACCCTGACCCTTGAACAGTTTGTTGCACTTTCAGATCAAATGGTGGCTTAAATTACGATGAACCGTACTGCTCGATATAATTATGTGATTGGTGATGTTCAAGGCTGTTTTGAGGCTTTGAAAGCTTTACTCAAAGAAATCCAGTTTGATGCAGAACGAGATTTTATCTGGTTTGCTGGAGATTTAGTTGCACGTGGTGAAAACTCAATTGCAGCATTGCGGTTTATCAAAAAGCTGGCTGAGCAAGGTGCGGCTGCGGCGGTCTTGGGAAATCATGATTTGACTTTGCTGGCTTATGCCCGCGGCATCAAACCGGTGAAAGAAAAAGACAATGTTCGTGATGTGATTGATGCGATCGACAGTGATGACTTGATTGACTGGCTGCGCAAACAGCCAATGTGTCTATTTCCAAATGAGCAGACCATTTTGACGCATGCTGGGATTCCGAATATCTGGAGTGCAGAAAAAACTGCTCAATTGGCACAAGAAGTCGAAGCGATCATTGCTCATGATGACTTCGAGGTGCTGGATGATTTTCTGAAAGAAATGTTCGGGAAAGAACCCGCACTTTGGTCGGATCAGCTACAAGGCCATGAACGTATTCGCTGTATCGTGAACTACCTCACCCGAATGCGTTTAACTGACGCTGAGGGACGTCTGGAATACAGCTTTAAAGATGCGCTGGATGATCCGATGCCGCAAGGCTTTAAACCTTGGTTTGAGTTTGAATCACAGGCCGCACAAACTCATCAGATCCTGTTTGGTCACTGGGCCGCCTTGAACGGTAAAACCATTTCGAACAAGATTCAGAATGTAGATGGCGGTTGTGTCTGGGGTAATCAACTCATGGCATTCCGCCTAGAAGATCAGCAGATGTTTGCAGTGGATAATCCGGTGATGTAAGTAAAGCTATTAAAAAAGCCACGTGATTACGTGGCTTTTTTAGTTTTAAAATTTAGTCTGCTCGAATCCAGGTCTGGTTACGGCCTAGAACTGAAACGCCTATGCTGGCACGTAAGGTTAAACGTTTACCGGTATTGTTTAAACGCATTTTTGCATCATAAATTTTACCTGCCAATGGATCGATAATACGACCTTTATCATAGTTCTTGGTGCCTTCAACCAGTTTTAGGCCTTTTAAAATGGTCATGCCTAAAATAGGCTGATTGGTATAAGGTGCAGGGCAGTTATTGCATTTTTCACGTGGATTATAGTCTGGGCGAGGCGTGATTTTTACAATTTTGCCTGAATAGGTATTATTTGCTTCTTTGCTAATGACGATAATCGCTTTAGCCGCCCCCGTTTTATCATCAATTTGTTGCCAGGTCCCGGTAATATCGTCTGCCCAAAGATTGGTCATACATCCTGCTGTAAGCGCGGCAAGTAATATTTTTTTAAACATAGAGAGTCATTCCAAAGAATTTTTATCATCGCCCGCTCATGTTAGAAATCTTACTAAAATAGTCAACACTTATCTGAATACTATAGAGTTGATACACTGAAAAAAGCTGCCAATTTGGCAGCTTTTTTGAATAATGAGAATTAGGTATTAATCTTGGCGAATCCAGGTCTGGCTACGGCCTAAAGCGGACACACCCACATAACCACGCAAGGTTAAACGTTTACCATTGGCATTTAGACGTACTCGAGCATCATAAACTTTACCTGCCAATGGATCAATCACTTTACCTTTTTCATAATTATTGGTGCCTTCCACATGTTTTAAGCCAGTCAATACATCCATACCCAGGATCGGTTGATTGGTATAAGGCGCGGGACATTTATTGCAGGTCTTTTGTGGGGTATAGCCTGGACGTGGAGTCACTTTGATGATTTTTCCGGCAAAAGTCCCATTATCATTTTGACGAATTTCAATAATCGCTTTTGGTGAGCCGGTTTTATCATCAATTTGCTGCCAGATGCCAGTCAGATCCTGTGCATAAGCAGTTCCAGTCATCAGTGCAGCGATGAACATTAATCCTAATTTAGTTTGTTTCATTATATTTATCCCTTTTTTATAGATGAATAAAATATCCCCAACACAAAAGTGCTGTTTTTATTAATCCTGGCGAATCCAGGTTTGTGTGCGACCAATCGCAGAGATCCCGATATATCCCCGTAAAGTCAGTCGTTTCCCATTGGCAGAAATCCGCCCTTTTAAATCATAAATTTTGCCAGTGAGTGGATCGAGTACCCGGCCATGTGCATAGTTATTTTTGTTGGTGGGTTTCAGTCCTTTAATGACGTCTAACCCCAAAATCGGTTTATCGGTATAAGGTGGTGGACATTTGACACATTTTTCCCGTGGTGTATAACCTGGGCGAGGTGTGACTTTAGTAATCGTTCCGGTATACGAGCCATCAGCCTGCGTTTTCATTTCAATCAATGCTTTAGGTGAGCCGGTTTTATCATCAATCTGTTGCCAGAGACCAGATAATTCCTGCGCAAAGGCCAGAGAGCTAGTGAATAAAGAAGCTGAAAAAACAGTTAAAAGTGCGATTTTATACATGCGATATCCTTATCCTTATTTTTTTATAAACATTCACCTAATTCCATGTGGTGAATGCTGATGCAAACTACGTTAATACACTTTCATAATCTATATTGCATGAAAAAAGCATATGTTTAATATTCATACAACCTAATGCATTAAAATGCAAGTTTCTATCTACTAAAGCATAACTCCATCACATTTTTTTAATTAAGCAGGAATTAATCCTGCTTAATCCAGGTTTGACTACGGCCAAGCGCTGAAACGCCGATATAGCCACGTAGGATCAGACGTTTCCCATTGGCACTTAATTTTGCCTTGGTGTTATAAAGATTCCCTGATAATGGATCAAGCAGCTTGCCTTGAGCAAAACTGTTATTGCCGACGTGCTTTAAGCCAGTGAGTACATCCAGACCAAGAATAGGTTTATTGGTATAAGGTGCGGGACAGGACACACAATTTTCTTTCGGAGTATATCCAGGACGCGGGGTGATTTTTGTGATCTTGGCAGCATAGACGCCGGAAGCCGTCTCACGAATTTCCAGGAATGCTTTAGGCGAACCGGTTTTGTCGTCAATACTTCGCCATGTTCCTGAAATATCGGAAGCCAAGGCCAGATGGCTGAAAGAGGCTAAAAGTAAAGTTGAAAAAAATTGAACTTTATTCATATATCTGTTCCTAGGTTGGATTAGAGTTCTTACTCTATAGTAAGAACGATTACCACATAAAACAAATGATTAATTTGATTCACTAGTCACATTTTTTGCAAATAAAGTATAAAAGTTGGCAACCAGATCGCGGTGAAGACCGCATTTACCGCCATGCCAAAAGCAGCATAACGACCTGCAACACTGCCGCGCTGCCAGGCCTGAGCTGTACCAATAGCATGTGCAGCCAGTCCTAAAGCCAATCCGGAGGCACGTTCATCATTGATATGTCTCAGAATAAATGGAGAAAAAGCTGCACCAATCACACCAGAAAGAATCACGATCAGAATGACCATGCTGATGGGTGCATCCAGCAGGGTGGCAATATTAATCGCAATTGGAGTAGTCACGGCACGGGTAGCAAACGCCATAATGTCTGCAGAGGACATATGCAGCAGATAAGCCAGTCCCATCGGTAAGGCGACAGCACTGATACTGGCAAAAACCAAAATGCCGATAATGGCTTTGAGCGGCAAGTCATCGTAGCGCATCGCGGCCAGAGGGATAGCCAAGGCGACGGTCACATAGCCGAGTAAATGGTTGAAGAGAGGATTAACTTCATCCATGTAATTTTCATAGGGAATGCCCAGCACAAATAAAATCGCCAGTACAAAGAACATGCTGAACACGATGACGGGAATTTGCGGTATGAACCGGTTACAGGGTTTGGCAATCAGATAGGCGCTGAGCGTGACCGCAAAGCCATATAAAATAGATAACATGCGGTACTCCTATAACCAGCGCTTGGCCATTTTGGCGTAAATCCATAAAGGAATCAGGGTGCTGAAAAACATGATGAACAAAAATGCCGGAATTTTCTGGCCCATATGTACCAGCATCATCAGTGCACCTGCACTGACAGGCAGGAAAGCAAAGGCGCTTTCCTTCATCAGTTTGTTATTGGTATCCACGAGGCGAGCGGGGAGTTTGCCAAAGTAGCGCCAGGTAAACAGCGCAATTAAAAGACTCAATAACCCGACCAGATTGCCTAATTCAGGATGATTCAGTTGGGTCATTAACCAGACCGAAGCTTCCCGAAAGACAATAATAAGTAACAGGGTGCCGATCCATGCTGGCCAATCTATTCGTTTTATCCAGTTCATTGCTATGATCATTAATATTAATAAGTTTACTTATCAAGTTTTACTCGATCTTTGACTGGATTTCAAACGCTTCCAGTGGACGCTGAAATTGCTGCGCCTGTTTGCCTAGAATTTCATCTAAAGGTAAATGCGCCTGTTTAATCAACTGTTCCAGTTTTTGTGGGGCAATTCGAATATGCAGATGTAGCTGACCTTCATCATCATAATGTTCAGACTGGATCACATTCAAACTATAGAGCTGGTTACGCAGCTTGCCATAAGCGGGTTTCAGGATTAAATCGAAGGACTGTAGTTGCCCCATCAAGGACTCATGTACCGCTTTACGCAGCAGGTCGATACCTTCGCCACTATGTGCCGAGACATAGACCCGTTCCGGTTCGCCCGGGCGTCGATAAATAATTTTGGCTTCTTCACCGCTACAGTCAATTTTATTGTAAACCTGCAGAATGGGAACATCGGCTCCAATTTCTTTCAGCACTTTTTCTACAGCTTCAATCTGCTCCAGCATTTCTGGGCTGCTTGAATCAATGACATGCAGTAACAGCGTGGCTTCTACGGTTTCCTCCAAAGTTGCTTTAAAGGATTCCACCAGAGAATGTGAAAGATTACGGACAAAACCGACCGTATCGGCCAGCACCAGATTGCCGATCCCATCCCATTCCAGACGCCGTAAAGTAGGGTCCAAGGTTGCAAACAGCTGATCGGCTGCATAGACATCGCTGTTGGCGAGTAAATTAAAGAGGGTCGACTTGCCGGCATTGGTATAGCCGACTAAAGATACTGTTGGAACAGCTGCTTTTTGACGGGCAACACGGCCTTGCATCCGGGTCTGGCGGACTTTATCAATGCGTGCCTTGAGTTGTCCCATACGGATACGCAGCAAACGGCGGTCTGTTTCAAGCAGGGTTTCACCCGGGCCACGTAAACCGATCCCGCCTTTCTGGCTGTCGAGATTGCCACGACTACGAATTAAACGTGAAGATAAATGTTGTAACTGTGCCAGTTCGACTTGCAGCTTACCTTCATAGGTACGGGCACGCTGGGCAAAAATATCCAGAATCAGTTCAGTACGATCGACCACGCGGCATTTGATCACCTGTTCCAGATTTCGGGCTTGGGCTGGGGTTAGGGCATGGTCAAAAATGACCAGATTGGCCTCCAGCTCTTCAACACGTTCAGCGATTTCTTCTGCCTTGCCGGAGCCGATAAAAAATTTGGCATCGGGTTTCACCCGCTGAGCATAAATATGTTCCAGAATTTCAGCATCTGCAGACTGAGCCAGCAAACGAAACTCTTCAGCATCAAGGTCATCCAGCATTTGTACGCTGACACTCACCAGAATGACGCGCTCTTTCCCTCGATGTTGTTGTAAATATTCCACTCAGGCCAATCTCCACTTGAAAACTTTAGTGTAGTTGAAAAAGGGCTGTGCAGATACTGAATTAGCGCCGCTTTGGTTTAAAGTGCACTGATAAACAGTTGTGCAAGTGTTACCAGTACCACGGCATAGATGAAGGTGCCGCCCAAAATATATTTGAGCACTTGTAAAGGCGGAGGTGTGTCGTTCGCGGGCTGGGTTTGATCTGGCATGGCTACGATCCTTTTCAATCTAATATTTCGATAGTTTTATTTTGAATGATTTTTTAATCCAATTAAAATTGAAGATATAGATGCTATTGGTCGATTTTTATTATCAATGCAAGTTGCGAATGAACAGTATAGAATGAGTTTAATTCGTGGATATTCCCTGTATCTCGCTTAGGATTTAATGACGTTTTTATGAACTCAACTGTACAAAACCAGACTCCAGATATCGAAGGCTTGGCCAAGTTTTTTCTGTATAGCCGGAAAATTACCGCCTCATTGGCCACCATCAGTGAGGGGTTCTATTTGGTTTTTCGTCATGGCTTATATAAAAATCCGAATAACCCGACCAATACTCGCTATGTGCAACATTTTTGCCGCCAGTTATGCAAAGTATTCAATATCGAAGTGCGGGTACATGGCGAGATTCCGCGTGAACCCGCCTTATGGGTCAGTAACCATGTGTCCTGGCTCGATATTGCAGTTCTGGGTTCAGGGGCACGCGTATTTTTTCTGGCGAAAGCAGAAATTGAGAACTGGCCAATTCTAGGCAAATTGGCCAAGGGTGGTGGCACCTTATTTATTAAACGTGGTTCAGGAGATTCCGTCAGGATTCGTGAACAAATTACCGGTTTCCTGAAACAGAATATTCCGGTGCTGTTCTTTCCTGAAGCGACGACTTCTGATGGGCGAGCCATCAAAAAAGTGCACGGCCGGATTTTAGGCGCCGCGATTGAAGCGCAGCGTCCTGTACAAATCTGTCTGATTTGTTATGTGAATCAGCAGGGTGAACTGGATATGGTTGCGCCGTTTGTCAATGACATCAGTTTTGCTGCCCATGTCAAAAAAGTACTGGAAATGCCGCAAGTCATTGCACATTTAGTGGCTTTACCTGCAATTGCCACGGAAGGGCATACGGTTGAAAGCCTGACCCGTGTGGTCCAGGAAAAAATGCAGACTGGCCTAGTTGAACTTCAGTCACGGGTATTAAAAAAGCCTCAATAAGAGGCTTTTTTATGGTTTTTGTTCAAAGAATCAAACTTACATAAAGCCTTCAATAGGCAGCCACGACACCAGTTTAAGTCCAGCTTTCTGATACCATTTCATTTTTGGTTCTTTGGTAAACGTTTGAACGTCACCATTGGCTTTCTTGATTTTCCAGTTAATGTTCTGATTCGCATCCAGCACCAGTTTATACGCATATTTGCTTAAATTTTTGTCCATGGTGTCGTGTACTGCACGTGCCAAAGACGGACTGTTCAGCAACACGCCAATTTCAGTATTCAAATAGGCTGAACGCGGATCAAAGTTAAAAGAACCAATAAACACCTGTTTTTGATCCAGTGCCATCAGTTTGGCATGCAGGCTGGAACGGCTCAGTCCTTTCAGGCTGACTTTAGCTTTTTTCGAAATTTCCTCAGTATTGGCATTTAGGTGATTAGCTTCTGGCGCTGCCAAGAACTCATACAGCTGCACCCCATTTTCCAATAGATCCTGACGATATTTGGCATAAAAGGCATGCACCACGGCAACGTCGTTGGCCTTAAAAGAGTTGGTCAGGACGCGAACCTTGATATTCTCATTCGCCAGTTTCTTTAAACGGTCTGCACCAATTTTTTCCGGGACAAAATAGGCAGAGACAATATCGACACTTTGTTCAGGTTTTTCCAGGCGCTGTAATAACTGGAAATTCAGGTGTTCTTCGGTTTTGGCCTTGGCTTTGATTTTGCTCGGTGGATCTTTGACCACTTCAGCTTCCACCCAATCCAGCTGAATGTTTTGTTCCAGCCATTGGTCAAAGGCTCTGGAACGATTGGCCAGATCCAGATAATTTTGAGTCGCTGGATCCTGACTATGGGTTTCTAGCTGTTCTTTTAAACTTGGAAAACGTAAGCCATGATGCCGTGGATTCACAACCTCTTGCACCGGATAGGCATAATCATCATTCCAGTATTCATCGAAGGAATGAATGATTTCATCCGATGCCGCACCGACCAGCATCACATCGACATCAGAGAACTGATAGCTTTCACTGACATTATAATACTGGTTGCTCATATTGCGGCCGCCAATCAAGGCAATCTGGTTATCGGCAATAAAACTTTTATTGTGCATGCGGCGGTTAATGCGCTTTAAATCCAGCACCATGTCCATGGCGCGGTATTTACGAAAGCGATAGGGATTATACAGTTTGACATCGATATTCTGATGCTGGTTTAAGGCCAGATAAATCCCTTCCATTTTCTTGGCATTATTGTCATCCATCAACAGGCGCACTTTTACGCCACGATTCGCTGCCTGAATAATCGCATGCAGGGCGAGGGCACCGATTCGGTCATTATCCCAAATGTAATATTGCAGATCCAGACTGCGTTCCGCTTTATTAATCAGCTGAATCCGCGCAGCCAGTGCTTCAAGCGGATCATACAGCACGCGATAACCGGTCAACCCGATGTTCTGATCACGTAAAGGTTCAACAATTTGTGCCAGGCTGGTTCGCGATGTATCCGTTTCAAATGCCATCTGGCTTGGCTGTTCGGTTTGCTTGGGTAAGGTGCTACACGCAGGCAGACCCAGTACCAGGCTACAGCTCAGTAAAATGCCGGCTTTATAGCGATGAGTGCGTATAAAACTTGAGGATTGAAGATGAACTTGATCGCGGGGAGCAGTGGCCATATAAGTCGAAGAATGAAAAATTAGAATTGAGTATAATTGCCAGCTATGAAAAGATAAATATAAAGCCAGTAATCTGCTGCTCGACTGAATAAGGCCAATTTATGTGGGATTCGAATTCCGTACTGTTTTATTTTTATCTAGGAATGGCGATTTTAGCCATCTGGGCTGTGGCTCAGGCATGGTCGAGCCAATCACGTACCGAAACCATTCATCCCTTTAAAGCTTTTGGTCATTTGCTGGCGTTTTATCTTGCCTATTTATTAATCCCTTTGGTTTTCTTCAGTATTTATGCTGGATGGACGGGGTATTATTCGCTGCATGAAGCTATTTTTGTATTTTTGCTGAGTGGGGTTTTGACTTATGCACGCTTTATCGAGCCACATTTAATTCAAGTGAAAACGACACAATATCAGATCAATGCAGATAAACGTTTAAAGCAGCCAGTAAAAATCGCCCTGATTGCAGATTTGCATATCGGTCTGTTTTCGGGTCATGAGCGTCAGTTGCGACAAATTGTACACAAATTAAATCATATTCAACCTGATTTGGTGGTGGTTGCTGGCGACTGGACTTACGAGCCAGAAAATAAACTGGCACAGGAATTGGCAGTTTTAAAAGAGATTCACGCTCCGGTCTATTCAGTCAATGGTAACCATGACGAGCAATATCCTGGCCCCCCGATTCAGGAATTGTTGTATTATGCATTGCAAGTCAATCAGGTCATGGATATCGAAGGTAAAATTGTCGAATTTGATGAGTTTCGCCTTTTGGGCGTGGGTGATCTCTGGGCTGGAAAAGCCGATATGCGCAGTTTGCCAGACTTGCCTCAGGACAAGCCTTGGGTCATTCTTTCGCATAACCCGGATACGGTCGATATGATTCCCAAACTGCCGATGCGCCCTCTGATGCTGTCTGGACATACTCATGGCGGACAGGTGGAGCTGCCTTGGTTAACTAATTACGTCATGAAAAAGGTTTCAATTTTGGGACATAAAAAGGGCATGTACCGCCATGAACATGCAGATGTGTTCGTTACTGTCGGTACCGGCTTAGTCGGCGTGCCTTTCCGTTTCCGGGTGCCGCCTACCATTGATATTATTGAACTAATCTAAATTCAGTCGGCATTCTGTACTGCGTTAACTGATAATCCAGACCAGAATCAATAACACCACCGCGACGGCTGCCATCATCCAGATTTTCTTTTCGATTTTTCGGGTTGGCACATTTTCACGTAATTGTTGCGCAGTGATTTCAGCTTCTGCGGATGTGCTCAAACTAGGATGGGTGGGGATTTCCAGTGGCGGTGTCACCAGGTCGATATCACCAGCATCATCACTAAAGCGTGGACCGGTACTTTCATGCTTCATGACCACATCATGTTCCCGCACAATTTCATCAATCACTTGCAGCGCCTGAGCTTCATCCAAGGGTGTATTCTCGGTGATATAGCGAACAGCTTCTAATTTTTTATCATCTTCTAGCAAAATAATGATATTGACCAACTGCTCCTGCGATAGGTATTCGATAAGATCCTGCATGGCCTTGCCTCATTTTTTGAATTGAGTTCATTTGATTGTTGAGCAAATTTAACGAGATAAGTAGCCGAGTTTTGTTGTGAAATCATAAAAAAGCCAGCATCGAGTGCTGGCTTTTAAATCAATCTAAAACCTTAGATCTGATTATTTACATCATCATTCTTGGTTTCACGAATCAGCAAAAACGCGACAAGCGACAGGATAGATGCTGCGGTCAGGTAATAACCGACTGCAGACAAACCATAGGCCGTTGCCAGCTTGGTTGCGATTAGCGGTGCAAATGATGCGCCGAAGATACCAGCCAAGTTAAAGGTTAATGCGGAACCGGTATAGCGTACTGAAGTCGGGAAAATTTCAGATAATACAGTACCGATTGGCCCATAAGTTAAGCCCATGATCGCCAGACCAATACACAAGAACAGGAACACCACCAAAGTGCTGCCAGATTCAAGCATATCTGCAAAGAAGATACCGAAGATCGCAGAAATGACACATACCGCAATCGAAGTAGTCTTACGGCCAAATTTCTCAGCCAATACTGCTGAAAGCGGGATAAAGGCAGCAAAACACAGGGTCGCAACTAACTGCAATTGCAGGAATTCTTCACGAGAATAACCGAGTTGTTTGGTTCCCCATTGCAATGCAAATACCGTAGTGAGGTAGAACACAACGAATGTACAGATTGCAGCAATCGTACCTAGAACCAGCATACGAGAATGCTTTTTGAATACCTGAACAAAAGGAACATTCACTTCTTTTTGTTTATCCAGCACTTTCTGGAAAGCAGGTGTTTCATGCAATTTTAGACGGATCCATAAACCGACAATTACCAATAAGGCACTTGAGATAAACGGAATACGCCAGCCCCAAGCCATAAAGTCAGCTTCAGACATGAAAGCGCCAAGGGTCAGGAAAGAACCTGTTGCCAGAATAAAGCCGATTGGAGCACCGAGTTGCGGGAACATGCCATACCAGGCACGCTTGCCTTCAGGAGCATTTTCGGTGGCAAGCAGTACTGCACCTGACCATTCACCACCCAGACCCAAGCCCTGACCTAAACGGCACAGTGCAAGTAACAGTGGTGCAGCAATTCCGATTTGCGCATAAGTTGGCAGTAGGCCAATCGCAACGGTTGAAATCCCCATAGTTAGCAAAGCTGCAACCAAGGTGGCTTTTCGTCCGATCCGGTCACCTAAATGACCAAATAATGCTGCACCAATCGGACGGGCAATAAATGCAATGGCAAAAGTCGCAAGAGACTGAATGGTTGCGGTCATTGGATCTGTACTAGTAGGGAAGAACAGATACGGAAAAATAATGACAGCAGCGGTGGCATAAATATAAAAATCGAAGAATTCGATTGTGGTGCCTACCAAGCTTGCTGTTAAAACGCGAAATTTTGAATTTTGTGCTGGCTGAGCAGCAGAATTAGACGACGCCATGGAAAACCTTACACTTACTAAAAATAAAAAAACTTAGTTTTAAAAGCGTAATCTTTTTAAAAAAGGCGTAATTTTTTAAAAAAACAACTGCAATCTTCTCGCTTCAACTCGCTCAGGGTCACTGAAATGAAAAAGGAGATGATTAAATCACGTAAAGATAGATAGACAGAAAATGTGATCCTGCGCCTATCAATACAAATATGTGCCAGATAGCGTGGGTATATCTTACTCTTTTTAAAGCGTAAAACAATGCACCCACGGTATAAGCGAGTCCACCAATGATGAGAAAGGTTAAAGATTGAGCACTTAAATATTGCTGCATATCATCAATCACCAGCAGCGCCAGCCAGCCCATGGCCAGATAAGCCGCCAAAGAAAGTTTCTGGAAACGATGAATGAAAACGAACTTGAAAAGTGTACCAAGAAGGGCAATCACCCACAGCGCAATCAATAAATACTGGGCTTTGGTGGTCGGAATGGCAATCGACAGGAAAGGGGTATAAGTTCCGGCGATTAAATAATAAATCGCAGTATGATCGATTTTTTTATAAAAATAACGGCGGTCTGCTGCAGTGGCCATGTGATAGAGCATAGAAGCAGAAAACAGCAGAATCATGCTCAGCGCATAAACCCAAAGACCAATCCATTGTCCAGTACTTAGGTAAGACCCTTTAATAATCAAAAGAATACCAGCAACAATGGACAGTCCAGCACCTACACCATGACTAATATAGTTAATTCGTTCCTCATTTTGATCATAATCTGGAACCAGTGGAGCATTCTGCATGATTGTCATTCTTCTTCAAATATACACTTGTATAGTAATTTAATTTTGCTTTTAGGTTAAGAAGATTTAAACTTGATGCGCAATTCATTTCAGGTTTTATCTATGTCAACGTTGGCAACTCTCTCAGATCAGGAACAGCAATTCTTGGACACCTTTCAGCAAGCTGTTGAAAGGGATCAATTTGATCGCCTGATCTTAAGCCAGTATAAAGGTGAACTGCAGGATTTAGAGAAAATGACCTGGCGAGTCATTACATTAAATGAACAGCGCGTATTGAGCTGTCTGTATCGTTACAAGACCCAGGATGTCACCAAAAATTATCCTTTAGAGGAGGCACTATCGCAGGTGACTACATTGTTAGCATGTTGCAAGCAAGCCAATCTGATGACCGTCGATGAAGAATTACAGCTGAAAAAAAACAAGAAAAAAGCCATGTTGACACGCAGTAAACATAAAGCAGCGATGAATCAGGTGAAGCCTGCTGAACAAGGTCATGACCGGATTAAACAACGTTTTGTCGATCAGGACAGTATCTTTCTCCAGCATCTCGGTATTACCGATCAAAAAGCGCAAATCATTCCGAGCATGGCGCGTAAATGGAAGCAGATTAATAAGTTTGTGGAAATTTTCTCAGGTGCATTGGCACAGATTAAGCCACAGGCTGAAGGCCTGCGTGTGGTGGATTTTGGTTCGGGTAAAGGCTATCTGACCTGTGCTTTATATGACTATATGCAAAAACATGGTCAAACGCCGTATGTCACCGGGGTAGAGCTTAATCCAAAAATGGTCGAGTTCTGCCAGAATGTCGCGCAGCAATCCGGTTTTGATCAGTTGGACTTTTTCCAGGGGGATGTGCGTACTTATGCGCCAGAAAGGCTGGATGTGATGATTGCCTTGCATGCCTGTGATGTAGCAACAGATTTTGCGATTCATAGTGGCATTCGCTTGAATGCGCAGATGATCATGTGTGCGCCGTGTTGTCATAAGGAATTGCGTCCGCAGTTGCAGGCGCCAAAGGTATTGAGTCCGATGTTACAGTTTGGTATTCATGCCGGACAGCAGGCAGAAATGCTGACCGATACCATTCGTGCTTTACTGCTCAAAGCTTATGGTTATGAAACCAAGGTTTTTGAATTTGTGGCGCTGGAACATACCAGTAAAAATAAAATGATTCTGGCGACAAAACGCAAAGACTATCAACAACCTGATCAGGCGGTTCTGGCACAAATTCAGGCATTAAAAGAGATGTATGGAATCCAGAAACATTCACTGGAATTGTTGCTCAATGATCAGTGGGATCAGCAGGGAATTGGTTCTAAATGCTAAATAATCCAGAACTGAAAATAGTGTCCGGCAGCTGGAAAGATTTGGCAGTGTATGCCAAAGCGATTCGTGAAGCCGTGTTTATTCAAGAACAGCATATTGCAGCTGAAGATGAATGGGATGCTGAGGATGCGGTTGCTGTACATTTCATTGTTTTTCAGCAGGATCAGGCGATTGCTACAGCACGATTATTGTCAAATCACAGTATCGGTCGGGTTGCAGTCCTAACCATAGCACGTGGTTTAGGTGTTGGTCAGCGCTTGATGCAGGCTGTAATTGACTATGCGCGTGCCGAGCAGCGTGAGTTGGTCAAGCTGTCTTCGCAAGTGCACGCCATTGGCTTCTATCAAGCGCTGGGATTCGAAGTTCAAGGTGAGGAATATCTGGATTGTGGTATTCCGCATATTGATATGTATTTAAAACTTTAGGGTCTGTTGACATTTACTGTTCATAATTAACCCTATAAAGGTAGCCATAAAAATATACAGGCTAAAGCAACAGAACTTTGATAATT
>NZ_JAMXXS010000043.1:0-19095 GCF_024129595.1 Acinetobacter lwoffii
TCCTGGTCGTTAAAGTGTTTGTTTGCACTCATATTTTAACTGTTAGGACTCAGGTTTTTTTATTTAAAGCAAACTATGGGACAGCAGTGCCTCATTGGGTGCTTTTTTATTAAGGTGATCCAGTCAGCGTCAACTTGATTTAGACCGTGCGGCGTTTGGTCACCATATTATAAATAAACAGAATAATCACAGCACCAATCACGGAAGCAATCAGACCTGCTGCGGAATCTGCCGAATATAGACCGAGCATACGACCACCAAAAGTCGCCAATAAGGAGCCGGCAATACCCAGCAAGGTGGTCATGATAAAACCTGCCTTGTCATTACCCGGGTGAATGGCACGTGCAATCAGACCTGCTACAAAACCAATGACGATCGCCACAATAATTGTCCACATATGCATACTCCTTCTTGTCATGTCTTTGTTTTCACATCTGTTTAATCATCTTGAAATAAAGTCAGGATTATAAAAAGTTGAATCCTGAAACGAGATGTTATTTTTTGTTCCCGGTTTCCTGTCCATTTTAGGCATAAAAAAAGTGGCTTATGCCACTTTTTTCAACCTGATTTTAAAGACCGATTTCACCAATAAATGGCAGGTGACGGTACTTCTGGTCATAGTCTAGGCCATAACCCACAATAAATTTATCTTCAACTTCAAAGCCCATAAATTCGACTTTCAGATCGATTTCACGACGCGATGGTTTACTTACCAAAGTACACAGTTGAATCGAGTTAGGTTCACGGGTTTGCAGGATTTCGAGTACCTTGCTTAAAGTGTTGCCTGAATCAATAATATCTTCAACCACCAACACATCTTTACCACGGATTTCACCGTCTAAATCTTTCAGGATTTTTACATCACGTGACGATACCGTGCCACCGCCATAACTGGACACAGTCATGAAATCCAGTTCATGCGGTTTTGAAATCACACGACATAAATCAGCCATAAAAATCACTGAACCACGTAATAAACCGATGAGCACAAGTTCTTTGTCACTATTGGCATAGTGTGCATTGATTTGAGCACCAAGCTCTTTGACTTTAGCTTGAATTTCTTCAGCGGAAATCATTACGCTCATTTGAACGGTCATGGGTAGATACCTAAAAAGTAAAAATAGCAAAATAAAAAAGGTGTTGACCTGCAACACCTGAATACGTCGCAATTTTAATACATCCCTAGCAGAGATGCACCTGTTTTGCTGGCTGTAAATGTAATCATTTTTTAGCCGCTGTTGAATCGCGTTTCAATAAAAAAACACAGCCCAGTGCCATTGCAGACAGGATCAAGTATTGGCGACGGCGGGATTTTTTCGGTTTATTCACTGGCTGCTGCTTTGACATAAACGGCTGCTCCATAGACATAGGTGGCTGCAATATTACGGTCATCGCCAAGCATGGTCAGTGCAAAAAATGCATCTTCAATATTTTTAGCTCTGCTCTGGCGTAACTGCTGTAAGGCAGTTGCATTGAGATTCAGCACCACAAAGTCGGCTTCTTTGCCAATATTAAAGTTCCCCAGGCGATCATCCAGACTCAAGGCTTTGGCACCGCCTAAAGTGGCATGATACAAGGCCTCAAAGGCGGAGAGTTTTTCGCCCTGTAACTGCTGCACCTTATAGGCTTCATTCAGGGTTTGCAGCTGATTAAATGATGTTCCTGCTCCAATGTCTGTGCCTAAGCCGACTTTGACCCCTTTGTCCCAAGTTTTTTTCAGGGGAAATAAGCCACTGCCAAGGAATAGATTTGAGGTCGGACAGAAGGCAATGGCGGAGTCGGTCTGATGCATACAATCCCATTCCTTATCTTCCAGATGCACACAATGTGCAAAGACGGACTTGCTCCCGGTTAAACCATAATGATGATACACATCCAGATAACCTTCACGTTCAGGAAAGAGTTCTTTGACCCAAGCAATTTCATTTTTATTTTCACTTAAATGGGTGTGCACATAGACATCCGGATATTCGGCTTTGAGCTGCCCGGCTTTTTGTAGTTGTTCAGGTGTTGAGGTCGGTGCAAAGCGTGGGGTAATCGCATACAGGTTCCGTCCCTGTCCATGCCACTTTTCAATCAGCGCTTTAGAGTCAATATAAGCCGTTTCTGCTGTATCCGTCAGCGCTTCCGGTGCATGACGATCCATCAGGACTTTACCTGCGATCAAACGCATATTGCGTGTGGTTGCGGCATTAAATAAAGCATCTACGGATTCAGGATGAACGGTACAAAAGACCAGGGCAGTGGTGGTGCCGTTTTTAAGCAATTCCTGCACAAAAAATTCGGCAATTTTTTCGCTATAGGATGCATCTTGAAACTGGATTTCAGTGGGGAATGTATAGGTATTTAACCATTCCAGCAGTTGTTCACCATAAGCCCCGACCATTTCCGTTTGCGGGAAATGAATATGGGTGTCGATAAATCCGGGAACAATCAGTTGATCTGGATAGTGTTGTAATTCAAGGTCGGTAGGAAGTCGTGACTGCCCTTCTTGCCAAGGACCAAACCACTGGATTTTACCTTCGTGAATGATGACTAAACCATCTTCTACATATCGCACTTGGTCGTGTATATCACGTGCTTGGGCAACTGTATTCTGAATATCGAGGAAGCGACCACGGATCGCTGTCGTTGCAATTACAGAAGACATTTTAAACCTACGCTTTTAATTTTTTCGATTGATTGTAGCTGAAAAAATTGCCATGTTTGTATGAACATTCATATTTAAATAGTGATCCAGATTCTTTTATGACCCCATCCAATTATCATGATCAATTTCAACAGATCGTGCGTGCGCAGCCGACCTTAATGCGCATCTTGCATCAGTTAGCACAATTGCACTCTGAAGCTTATGTCGCAGCGGGTGTGTTACGTCATGTGATCTGGGCGCATTTACATGACTGGGAATATGAAATGAATCATATTGAGGTCGATGTAATTTTCTATGACGAAAATAAGCAGGCTCGCGCTATAGAACAGCAACTTGCAGATCAGTTAAAAGACTATTTTCCAGATATCTGTTGGGATGTGACCAATCAAGCCTTTGTACATGAGTGGTATCGTACCGATCAAAATGAAAGTATTGAGCCTTTAACTTCAATTAGTCATGCGCTGTCATTATGGCCAGAAACTGTCACGGCCTTGGCACTGCGCCTGAAAGATGATGAGTTGGAGTTGATTGCCCCTTTCAGTTTAGCAGATTTATTTGAGTTAAAGCTGCGTTGGAATCCGAATTTAGTCAGTTATGCCGTGTTCGAACAACGCATGCTGAGCAAACAGTTTTTGCAAAAATGGCCCAAATTATCCCTGATAGAACAATAAAAAAAGCCTGCTGATGCAGGCTTTTTTGATGATTACTTTTTACAGGGTGGTTTCGTTATATTTCTTGCTATGACGAATCGACAAGATCGCGGTCACAGTCAGGACAATCACAATAAAGCTCAAAGAAATCCAGATCGGCATATGGAACACATCTAGCATCAACATCTTAAAGCCGATAAAGACCAGAATGATCCCGAGGCCATAAGGCAGATAATGCATTTTTGAGGCTGCGCCCGAGAGCAGGAAGAACATTGCGCGCAGGCCTAAAATCGCCATCAGGTTTGCAGTGAGGACAATGAAGGGATCGGTGGTGACGGCAAAAATAGCCGGAATAGAATCGACGGCAAAGATGACATCAGAGGCTTCAACCAGGATCAGGACCAGGAACAACGGCGTTGCCCAGAGCAAACCATTTTGACGGACAAAGAATTTGTCACCCTGAAGTTGCGGGGTAATACGCATATGTTTACGCAGCCATTTTAGAATCGCCATATCTTCAATATTGCTGTCTTCTTCATGCTGACCACGCAGGAATTTGAAGCCGGTATACACCAGGAACGCACCGAAGATATATAGAATCCAGGAGAATTCCTGCACGAACCACGCGCCAATAAAAATAAAGATGGTTCTGAGTACAATCGCACCCAGTACGCCATATAACAGCAGTTTACGTTGCAGTGCGGGTGGAATGGCAAAGGCCGCGAAGATCATCAGCCAGACAAAGACGTTATCAATCGCCAGGGATTTTTCCAGCAGATAACCGGCAAAGTATTCCATAACCTTAGCATTGGCAATTGCCGTGCCTGCGGTCTGCTCCAGATACAGCCATAAGCCGCCACCAAATAAAGTCGCGACACTGACCCAGGCAATACTCCAGTAGGCAGCAGTACGGACTTTAACTTCCTGACCATGCTGATGCTTAAAGCCGACAAAATCGATTATCAGCATGACTGCGACAATCGCGAAAAAGACGAGATACAGCCAGAGTGTACCAATGGTTTCCATGTGAATTCTCCACATCGGACAACTAGCCATAAAAAAACCTTGACCAGTTGCCAGATGAAAAACATCTATAACAACATGATCAAGGTCTTGCCTACATCTTACTGTTCCACTTTTTTATATAAAGTGTGACTTCAAGATGCTCAGATACCGACTTTTTGCAAAGTGTAATGACGATATTCTGACACGTTTAAAAATTGAAATTTCATTCTTAAACGCTTGGAGGAGGCTACTCCCCTTGTTCAAACTAAATTTTATTTGAGCGGTAGCTCAATGTGCAGCAAGCATGACAGATTTTTGCTAAGACTACAATTTAATTTACAAAAATCATGCTTCAAGGTGCTTTCTTACCTAAGAAATCCGGACGCTGAATCAGATATAAGCTGATCAGAAAACCTAGGCTAGCCAAGATGGCTCCTACCCAGCCAATACTATGTAATCCGATATGTGCCGTTACCAGACCGCCGAGTAAGGCACCGCCGCCAATCCCGACATTGTACAAACCTGAAAAAATCGCCATGGCGACATCAGTCGCATCGGAAGCCAGATTTAAGGTCTTGGCTTGTAGGGCCAGACTAAACCCAATAATGCTGATGCCCCAGATTAACGCTAGGCTATTGAGCTGAATTACACCCTGAGACAGGGGCAGCAATAACAGCAGCGAGATCCCTAGCCCGAGTGTAAATAGCGGAATGGTGAGTCGGGGAAAATGCGGTGCAAAGCGGCCAAATACATAAGACCCGATCAGGCCCGCACCGCCATAAATCAGCAATAAGCTGGTGGTCTGCGCAGAGCTGAATTGCGCAATATTCAGTGCAAAGGGTTCAATATAACTATAGGCGGTAAATTGTGCGCTAATCACAAGAACGGTAAGCACAAAAACCAGCATCAGGCTGGGACGTTTTAGCAAGCTTTTTAAGCTACTGAGTGATCCTGAATTGACACTTGGTAATAAAGGCAAGGTTTTGGCCAGCAGTACACACACCACACTCGCCACAACTGCGATCAAGGCAAAACTATTGCGCCAGCCATAGGCCTCCCCGATCATCCGGCCAAAGGGAATTCCCAGGACCATCGCCATGGCGGTACCGGTAGCCAATAAGCCCAGTGCCTGAAACTCTTTGCCCTTTGGCGCAACCCGCACGGCAAGCGACGCCGTAATTGACCAGAACAGCGCATGCGCCACGGCAATACCAATCCGGCTCAGCACCAGAATGCTAAAGCTCCAAGCAAAATAGGACAGCACATGACTGAAAATAAACACCGCAAATAAAATCATCAGCAGAAAGCGCCGTTCAATATTTTTGGTCAGTAACATCATTGGCAAAGAAAGCAGCGCCACAACCCAGGCATAAATTGTCAGCATCCACCCGACCTGGGTCGGTGACATGGCAAAACTGGTACCAATATCACTTAATAGCGCCACCGGGATAAATTCGGTGGTATTGAAAATAAAGGCAGCAGAGGCTAAAGCAATCACACAGACCCATTGACGTGTCACCGAGGAGGTGGAAGAAGAGCTGGACATACATATCTGATAAAAAGAACCGGCCGGCAGTTTAAACCTATTGAGCAAAATGCGGTATTGGTCAGAAGGACAGATTCACAATCCTTTAAAAGAAATCTAACAATAGAGCAGGGAAAAATATGTCAGTCTGGCTTAAAAACAAGGAGAGGATCGGCATGTTGATCGAGCATCAGCAACAGGGCACTGGAGGTTTATGGTTTGTAGAGCCAAATGAAAAACGTCTGGCAGAAATGAGTTATTCCAGAGTAAATGAAGATCAATTAGTGATTGAACACACCTGGGTCGATGACAGCCTACGCGGACAGCACGTCGGGTATTATCTGGTCGAGGCCGCTGTGAATTTTGCCCGTGAACACGGCATCAGGATTATTCCAAAATGCCCTTTTGCCAAATCCGTGTTCGAGCGAGAGCCTCGCTTTAATGATGTTTTATAATTTAAAAATGACAATAAAGGTTTAGATTCGTATGGAAATTAAATATCAAGATTCAAAACGTGGTGGTGTATTTTTTATGGAAGCTCAAGGACGCCGCCTGGCCGAGATCACTTATCAATGGCGGGGCGATGCAGTCATCATTGCCGATCATACCTGGGTCGATGATTCCTTGCGTGGCCAAGGTATTGCCCGGAAAATGCTAGATGTACTGGTCGATTTTGCCCGTGAAAAAAGTTTAACCATCATCCCGCAATGTTCCTATGTGGATGTCATGTTTAAACGTGACCGTAGTCTGGCAGATGTCGCGGCAACGACTATTTAACCATCCAAGGGGATTTCCCGAAAGATAAATGCAATCTTTCTTTCAAGGCAGGAATCAATATAACCTGTAACAGGGTATATAAACCGAAACCTGCCATCACCCCGGTCATCGCCCAGAAAATTTCTTCAAACTGTTGCAGCATCACTAAAATTGCCATAATCAGCAGGTAACTGGCATGAAAATAAATACGATGCCCAACAAATTTCAAGATCGTCCAGCTAATAAAAATTGAACTGATCAGCAGATTGGTTTGAGCGCTGAATTGCCAGTCATTTAAAGTGATGATCAGGATAAAACACACACATAACAAGGCGAGGGTTAAAATCAGATCTTTTAACATCAAGTGATCCTCATGTTCATGGTAGGTGTATGAAAAGATTCGTTTAATAATTTAGGCACTATTGTTAAAAGTTTAGTCCAGAAATGCAAACTGAAAACCGTGTAAGCAAAAACGGATATTTGCTTAAAAAATGGTCGACTTAATTTAAAATTATTGATTAAATTGTGGTTTTAATTCTTCCCTCTAGTGAGATGGCATGATGCTACAGCTTTGCTATGCCAGTGAACGCATAGAATCTGAACAAGAGTTGTTACAAGATTTGAGTGATATTTTGGCCACTGCCCGGAAGTTCAATCTTCAGCATCAGATTCATGGGGTGTTGTATTATTCCCATGGCAAATTTTTCCAGTGCCTTGAAGGTCAGGCTGAAGTAGTGGAAAGTTTATTTCAGAGCATTTGTCGGGATCCCCGCCATCACAATATCTTGCGTTTTGCAGATGCGATGGTAGAGCATTCCCATTTCTCGGAATGGTCAATGAAATATGTGCATAAACACAGTGAAATTTCTTCTTTATTTTCACGTTTAGGTTTGAAGCAATTTGATCCACATGCCTTGCAGCAGTCAGGAATTGCCGAATTCCTCAAAGTACTGTATCGCCTGGAAGAAAATCAGGCCAGTCTGGCATCGCCAAAAGGCTATAAGCAGCGTGGTTATGTCCCCTATTTCTAATCTGATGGATCAAAGCTGAAAATAAAAAAGTCCGCCATGCGGACTTTTTTATCTGACTTACATTAGCTCATGTCAATCATGACTTTTAAGGCCTTTTCATCAGAGGCATGTTTAAAGACATCATAGGCTTTTTCAAAATCGGCAAATTTAAAATGATGGGTCGCCAGTTTTTCTAGGGGCAATTTGCCGGAACAGCAGGTTTTCAGCAGCATCCCTGTGGTATTGGCATTCACCAGACCGGTAGTAATGGTCAGGTTTTTAATCCACAGTTTGTTCAGTTCAAAACTCACCGGTTTACCATGTACGCCGACGTTGGCAATATGCCCGCCCTCTTTCACGACATGCTGGCAAATATTCCAGGTAGGCTCCACCCCCACTGCTTCAATGGCACAGTCGACCCCGCGTCCATCGGTAATCTCTAAAATCTTTTGAATGGCATCTTCTTTGGCAGAGTTGATGGTATGTGTTGCGCCGACAGTCTTGGCAAATTCCAGTCGGTTATCATCCATATCTACCATAATAATATTGGCGGGTGAATAAAACTGTGCGGTGAGCAGACAACTCATACCGATTGGCCCTGCCCCGACAATCGCGACATTGTCGCCTGGTTTGACATCGCCATATTGCACCCCAATTTCATGTGAAGTTGGCAGGATATCTGAGAGGAATACGGCCACATCTTGATTCAGGCCATCGGGTAAATGATAGAGTGAGGTATCGGCAAAGGGCGTGCGTACATATTCGGCATGGGTGCCATCAATCATATAACCCATGATCCAGCCGCCTTCATTGCGACAATGGGCATAGAGCTGTTTCTGGCAGTTTTCACAGGTTCCGCAGCGGCTGACACAGGAAATAATCACCCGGTCGCCCTTTTTAAAATTTTGCACGGCGGAACCAACTTCTTCCACAATGCCAATACCTTCGTGACCTAAAATACGTCCCTTAAAGCTGCCCTCTTTACGCGTAGCCTCCTGCTCAATTTCCGGGTTTTTACCTTTCCAGATACCCAAGTCGGTACCGCAGATGGTAACTTTTTCCAGTTTAATGATGGCATCGCTGGGATGCAAAATGGTGGGAACTGGGCGGTCTTCAAAGCGGATATCATTTGCGCCGTAATAGACCATCGCTTTCATCGTTGTCATGACACATCTCCTAATGGAATGAGGAATGAGAATGACCTGACTCAGCGAGAATAATGAACGCCTCGATTGCTTTTATATAGTGACAGCGATGGGCTGATTTATGATCTGGCTTTCAGGCCTATAGATACCTGTGTTCTTCTCGATTGTGCCTTGAGTGATATGGCGCTGCAATGAGTCTTGTGTACAGATTGCAACAAAAGATCATCAGGGAGGGTTCAGAGATAAATCTGCTATTTGGGTCAATATTTAAATCATAGGATTGCAGGATCAGAACAACGGTTCACTTTTTCTCAATCAACGTTTTAATATGCTAAAAAAAGCCCGCTAGGCGGGCTTCTTCACTTCACTTAAATCTGTTTTATGCTTGTAAAACAGTAATCAGCTTCTGATGCAAACCACCAAAACCACCATTCGACATAATTACTACGGCATCGCCCTCGCCTGCCTCTGCTACCACGGTCTGAATGATGTCATCCAGTGTGCGTGCAACTTTGGCCTTGTTTGGCGCAGCCTCAATGACCGGTTGCAGATCCCAGTCCAGTCCTTCCGGTTGATACCAGATCACTTCATCGGCCAGACGTGCTGAATGAGCCAAGCCATCTTTATGACTGCCCATGCGCATGGTATTGGAACGTGGTTCAATAATTGCCCAGAGTTTGCGTTCCCCTAGACGTTTGCGCGCACCTTCTAAGGTCGTATCAATCGCCGTCGGATGATGGGCGAAATCATCATAAACCTCGATACCACGGACTGTGCCTAACAGTTCCATACGGCGTTTCACCCCACCAAAATTCGATAGTGCTTCACAGGCAGTTTCAATCGATACGCCGACATGTTCAGCGGCAGCAATCGTGGCCAAGGCATTGGCCACCGAATGCTGTCCAGTCATATTCCATTGTACTTCGCCTTTGACCACGCCCTGTTGCAGCACTTTGAAATGTGAACCATCTGCTGATAACTGTTCTGCATAAAATTCAGATTTTTCGTTGGCATCCAGACTGGTGCGCACTACAGGCGTCCAGCAGCCCTGCTCCAGCACTTCATCAATATTGCTCTCAGTAATCGGCGCGATAATCCGGCCTTCACTTGGAATGGTACGAACTAAATGATGGAACTGCTTTTGAATTGCCGCCAAATCATCAAAGATATCGGCATGGTCAAATTCCAGGTTATTTAAAATTGCGGTTTTTGGATGGTAATGCACGAACTTGGAACGCTTGTCGAAGAAAGCAGAATCGTATTCATCAGCTTCTACACAGAAATATTTCCCGCCACCGAGACGCGCACTTTCTGAAAAACCCAACGGCACACCGCCAATCAGGAAGCCCGGCTCTAGACCCGCTTGATCCAGTACCCAGGCCAGCATCGTGGTGGTCGTGGTTTTACCATGTGTTCCGGCGACACCCAGCACGTGTTTACCTTGCAGAACATGATCAGCCAGGAACTGCGGACCTGAAATATAAGGCAAACCTGCATTCAGCATATATTCGACTGCATCAATACCACGCTTCATAGCATTACCGACAATGACCAGATCCGGATGAGGCTGCAAATGGCTGCGGTCATAACCCTGCATTAAAGTAATGCCCGCATTTTCAAGTTGGGTCGACATGGGTGGATACACATTCAGGTCTGAACCTGTTACCTGGTGGCCCAGATCGCGTGCAAGTAGCGCTAACGAGCCCATAAAGGTGCCACAAATACCCAAAATATGCAGATGCATCTACTTTACTCCGTTCCTGTCTGACCCATCACTTTATATTGGTGCTGTTGTCATGATTTATTCAATTTGCAAGCAACGATAGCAAGGCTTTAGCTGAAAAGATAGTGAAAATTCTGGCCTTGTTGTGGGATTTTTTAAATCCTGTTTCACGGGTAAATTCAAAGAAAATTTCAAAGTGATGCAATATCTTTTCGCCAAATAAACCGTAAAATAAGTCCGACCTTTTTGCAGAGTGCATGCAAATGCTGCCGGCTTTATTTCTTCTGGTAATTGCCAACTGTTTTATGACCCTGGCCTGGTATGGGCATTTAAAATTTTTGCCGCATGATGCACCGCTCTGGCAAGCGATTTTGTTCAGCTGGGCCATTGCCCTGTTTGAATATAGTCTGATGATTCCAGCGACCAAATTACTGGCGCAGCAAGGCCTGGCAGTCGGTCAAATGAAAATCACCCAGGAAGTCGTGACCTTACTAGTCTTTGTTCCTTTTATGATTTTTATGTTTAAACAGCCCTTTAAACTGGATTATCTCTGGGCTGCTTTATGTCTGTGTGGATGTGTCTATTTTGTATTCCGCAGTTCCTGAATGGCTGCAAGTGTGACTACTACCCTATTTTTATTCCAGTTTTTGAAAATTCGATAAAAAAACAAGAAAAATCGAGCCTTGCTTTGACCGTTAAATTTTATGAAGCTGAATTTTCAGTCTATAATACGCACTCCTATTCAAGCTTGGCTCTCTCGTCGAGATTTATCTTTTCTCACTTTAATCTCTGGAAAATTTGCAATGAATGCGGCTGCTGCACAAGATACTCCTCTCGTAGGTATTATCATGGGTTCTCAATCAGATTGGGCAACTCTCGAACACACTGCCAATATGCTCAAGCAGCTTGGTGTCCCATTTGAAGCCGAAGTTGTTTCTGCACATCGTACTCCAGACCGCCTGTTTGAATATGCTGAGCAAGCGCGTGATCGTGGTATTCAGGTGATTATTGCTGGTGCAGGTGGTGCAGCGCATTTACCGGGTATGTGTGCGGCGAAAACTGATCTTCCAGTTTTGGGTGTACCTGTGAAATCTTCGATTTTAAACGGTATTGATTCATTGCTGTCTATTGTGCAAATGCCAGCTGGGATTGCGGTTGGTACCTTGGCGATTGGTCCTGCCGGTGCCACCAATGCTGCCATTATGGCCGCGCAAATTCTGGGTTTGACCCGTCCAGAAATCGCAAAAAATGTTGCAGATTTCCGTGCAGCGCAAACAGATAAAGTAGCAAGCAACAATATTCCAGGCCAGGCTTAAGTCGAGACACAGATTATGGATAAAACCATCGGTATTTTTGGTGGCGGTCAGCTGGGTCGTATGATGGCGCAAGCGGCACTTCCATTAAATATTCAATGTACATTTTTTGAAGCCAGCACAGACTGCCCTTCTGCTGCTTTGGGCCCGGTGATTTCGAGCCAGCCTGAAAATGGTCTGCAAGACTTTATTAATAGTGCAGATGTATTTAGTTTGGAGTTTGAAAACACGCCCCTTGCAGATGTTGATGTACTCACACAAAGCAAGCAACTGCATCCGCCACGTCAAGCTTTAGCGATTGCCCAGCATCGTTTGTCTGAAAAAGCCTTGTTTGATGAACTGGCTATTCCGGTTGCACCGTACAAAGCGGTCACTTCACTGGAAAGCTTAGAGGCTGCTGTAGCTGAACTGGGTTTGCCGATCGTACTGAAAACTTCACGTGGCGGTTATGATGGCAAAGGCCAATTCGTTTTACGTTCGGCCGATCAGATTGATCAGGCTTGGACAGAATTGGGCCCTGCGGGTGAACTGATTGCTGAAAGTTTCGTGACTTTCTCGCGTGAAGTCTCGATCATTGCAGTGCGTGGTCAGAATGGCGATGTCAAAACCTGGCCTTTGGCAGAAAACCATCATCATAACGGGATCCTGTCGCACTCGATTGTGCCTGCACCGAACAGCGCAGATTTGCAACCTGTGGCGCAAGATTACATCACTCGTCTGCTGAATCACTTGAACTATGTCGGTGTCCTAACCCTTGAGCTGTTTGTGACAGACAAAGGCTTATATGCCAACGAGATGGCACCACGCGTGCACAACTCGGGGCACTGGTCGATTGAAGGCGCCGTATGTTCGCAATTTGAGAATCATGTACGTGCGGTGGCTGGTTTGCCTTTAGGTTCAACTGAAGTGATCCGTCCAACTGTCTTGGTGAACATCATTGGTCAGCATCCAAAATCTGCAGATGTTCTGGCTCTGGAAGGTGCGCATTTGCATCTCTACAACAAGTCAGAGCGCGAAGGCCGTAAGATTGGTCACATCACCTTGATGCCAAATGACAGCGCGCAATTGTCTGTGCTTTGCCGCCAACTGGCGAAAATTTTACCGAATCCATTGGCATTGAGCGAAGATATGACCATCTAGGCTTTAACTTGCTGATAAAAAAAGCGATCACTTCGGTGATCGCTTTTTTATTTGTCTGCTTTCAGGCATGATTGCGCCTCTTTAAAAATGCCTGCCATTGGTCGGATCAGTTTTTAAATCAATTGCTTATAAACTGATCAATTGAGTATAAATATAACAATTCAATAAAACCTTTTTTACAGCTGAATTTTGCCATATTCACTTGTAGATAAGCCTGAAATCAGAGTTTGAATTTAAAACTGGAAAGTGGTTTTGAATTTAAATTCATAAAACAAATTCAAATTTAAATCGGGCTTTGAATTTAAACTTGCGCTTTTAAATTCAAAAATATGAATTCAAATTTAAAACTGGATAAATGAATTCAAAGTTTCTGAATTTAAAAATATTAGCCCATTATTCAAATGAATTTAAAATGAAAACTAGTGTAATTAGAGCATGTTGATGATCGTGACTCGCTTTTCCTGAAACAAGTTATCCCCAGTAATTTTTAAATTCAAAACTGATTGCAAGTGTTTTGAATTTGAATTTAAAAATCCCGCTGATTTGAATTTAAATCAGGCTTGTGGATAACTCATGTTTAAATTTAAAGATTACAAAATGAATTTAAAAGTGTAGGAATTATGAATTTAAATTTACGCATTGGCGCTTTAATTTTCATCATGAGCTGCTAAGGTAGAAACATAATTCAAAATCTAAATACTCAAGGGTCTTATGCAACGGCTTGCACTTTTTATTGGTTCTGTGGTCTTGGCTGCTTCACAGGCACAGGCTGAACTTATTATTAATGGTCAACGTGTCACGCCGACTGATTTGACCTCTAGTTCAAATATCCCGAATTATGCCTCCCAAAATAATTTTCAAAACTGTCTCGCCAATTTGCGCAGTCAAGCTGTTGCTAGAGGTGTAAGCGGCAGTACCTATGATCGTTATACCCAAAACTTAAGCCCTGATTATTCAGTGATTGAACGCCTGAATTACCAGCCTGAATTTTCTACCCCGATTTGGGATTATCTGTCTGGTTTGGTGGATGAAGAGCGGGTTCAGCTCGGCCGGCAAAAATTACAGCAACATCGTGAGGTGCTCAATCGTGTTGCTGCCACCTATGGTGTACCTGCAGAAACGGTAGTTGCGGTCTGGGGTGTCGAAAGTAATTTTGGTGATATTTCTGGGAAATATCCTTTATTACAGGCTTTAGGAACTTTGAGCTGTGAAGGTCGTCGCCAGAGTTATTTCCGTGGTGAGTTTTTTACTACCATGAAACTGTTACAGCGTGGCGATGTACGTGAAGAACAATTAAAGGGTTCTTGGGCAGGCGCATTTGGTCATACCCAGTTTATGCCATCGACTTATGATGAACTTGCAGTTGATTTTGATGGTGATGGCCGACGTGATCTAGTTTCAAGTATTCCGGATGCACTGGCATCGACCGCTAACTTTTTAAGCAAGCGTGGCTGGCAGAGCGGACAACCTTGGGGCTTTGAAGTCAAGATCCCTCAAGGCATGTCGGTTTCCGGTGAAGGTCGTCGCAATAAAAAATCCTTGAGTAGTTGGATCAATCAAGGGGTGGTGCGTGCCGACGGTTCGCCTTTAATTCAAGGAAATTTATCACAATCCTCTCAAGCCGGATTACTTGCGCCTGTGGGGCCGAATGGCCCGGTGTTCCTGGTCTTTAAAAACTTTGATGCCATTTATAGCTATAACACGGCAGAAAGTTATGCCTTAGCGATTGCACATTTATCCGATCGCCTGCAAGGTAAAGGTAGCTTTACGGCCACATGGCCTACTGATGATCCGGGAACTTCTCGTGCAGAACGTCGTGAGATCCAGCAATTTTTATTGAATCGAGGTTATGACATTGGTGCGGTGGATGGCCTGATTGGAGATAAAACCCGGCAGGCGATTCGTCAGGAACAGCAGCGTTTAGGCTTAAGTCCGACAGGTCGTGCCGGTCAGCAGATTTTGCGGGCCTTTAGAAATGAAAATGCCAAACGCATGATGCAATAAAAATATTGAAAACGAAAAAAAGGTCTGCATTCATGTAGACCTTTTTTAATGACTATCTTTCCAATAACTATATAGTCATGGAAATAATATTGTTTAGGATGGCTTAGACTGCAGTAATGGTACCGAGGACGCGATATCCAGCAGCACCAGTGACTGCTGGCAAATTACCATTTAGCTGGTTCATAAAACGCATGGCCAGCCAGGCAAAGGCCGTGGCTTCTACCCAGGTCGGGCTTAAGCCCAGATCGGCGGTAGTTTGTACGCTCCATTCATGTTTGCGCAGGCGCCAGCGCAGCTGCTCCAATAAATGTGAGTTATAGGCACCGCCCCCGCAAACAAAAACCTGTCCGGTATCCATGCCGGAGCGGTAAATGGCTTTTTTAATGGCGCGGGTGGTGAGCTTTAATAAAGTCGCCTGTACATTTTCCGGAGTATCTTCCAGTTCATCGTATTGCAGGTCATTGCGCCAGTCAGCAATCTGTTCATCCAGCCATTCCAGGTTGAAATCTTCACGACCAGTACTTTTCGGAGGTTCTTTGGAGAAGAATTCGTGTGACTGCAAGCGATCGAGTAAACTGCGAATCGGGGTGCCATAGGCTGCCCAGTTACCATTTTCATCAAAAGGCTGGCCAGTATAACGGGAACACCAAGCATCCATCAGGATATTGGCCGGTCCGGTATCAAAACCATAAACCTCTTCAGGCTTGCCGGCAGGTAGCAGGCTGACATTGGCAATACCGCCCAGATTTAAAATTACCCGGTGAATGCTGTCATGCTGGAAAATATCCTGATGAAATGCCGGAACTAAAGGTGCTCCCTGACCACCTGCCGCCAGATCACGACGACGGAAATCTGAAATCACCGGAATCTGGGTAATTTCAGTAATGATGTTCGGGTCACCAATTTGCAGGGTGAAGCCATGTTCAGGACGATGCCGGATAGTCTGGCCATGCGAGCCAATCGCCTTAATTCTGGATTTATCGAGGTTATTTTTTTCAATCAGCGCATTAATACCATGACCAATCATTTGTGCCAGTGCAACATCAGCCTTGCCCATGCGGTCAATTTCATTGTCATCCGGCAAAGTCAGTGCCATCAGCTCATCCCGAAGGTCAGGATCAAATGCCAAAGTGAGTGTGGCATGAAGCTGGAGTGGATCAAAAGAAGCAGCAACAATATCGACACCATCCATGCTCGTGCCGGTCATTACCCCAATATAGATCGCTGTCATGGTTATTCTTAAGCCTGCAATATGCTGAAAAAGTGTTAGTATATCGCACAAATTGAGTAACTGATGTATTGGATTTTGTGATGTCAAATTTCCTGCCGGCTGAAGAACAACTTGCCCTCATTCAACGAGGCACCCACGAAATTATTTCTGAAGAAGACCTTCTCAAGAAATTAAAATTGAATCGTCCATTAAAAATTAAAGCGGGTTTTGACCCGACTGCACCTGATTTGCACTTGGGCCACACGGTTCTCATTAATAAGTTAAAAGTATTCCAAGACTTGGGTCATGAAGTATTGTTCTTGATTGGTGACTATACTGCGATGATCGGTGATCCAACTGGTAAGAGCGCAACACGTCCACCATTGTCACGTGAACAGGTTTTAGAGAACGCTAAAACATATCAAGAACAAGTGTTTAAGATTCTTGATCCAAACAAAACCAAAGTAGTGTTCAATTCGGAGTGGTTTGCACAAAAAACTGCGGCTGATCTAATTCAATTGGCATCACAGCAGACGGTTGCGCGTATGCTCGAGCGTGATGACTTCACCAAGCGTTATAATAACCAGCAGCCAATTGCGATTCATGAATTTTTGTACCCATTGGTACAAGGCTATGACTCTGTTGCGCTGGAAGCAGATGTTGAATTGGGTGGTACAGATCAAACCTTTAACTTGTTGATGGGTCGTACCTTACAAGGTCGTTATAACCAAGAAGCACAAGTATGTATCACAGTGCCAATCCTTGAGGGTTTAGATGGCGTCAACAAGATGTCTAAATCTTTAGGTAACTATATTGGTGTATTTGATGCGCCGGGCGCGATGTACCAGAAAGTGCTTTCAATGCCGGATGCATTGATTGAGCGTTATTTTGATCTGCTGAGCTTCAAAACCATTGAAGAAATTCAGCAACTATTAAAAGAAGTGGCAGAAGGCCGTAACCCGCAAGAAGTCAAAAAGATTCTTGCGTTAGAGCTGGTTGAGCGTTTCCATGGTGTAGAAGCGGCTGCCAATGCCCATAAAGGTGCGGGTAATATCATTACTGAGGGTGAGTTACCTGAAGGTACGCCAGAAGTCACTATTTCGCGTGGCGAGTTTGGTGGTGAAATCTTTATTACCTCGATTTTACGTGAGGCAGGCTTAACCAAAAACGCAGCCCAAGCTAAGGATGCATTAGGCCGTGGCGCAGTGAAAGTGGATTGGCAGACTGTAGATACAACGTATTCTGTGAAAGAAAACGTAACTTTGATTGTTCAGGCCAGCAAAAAAGCAATTGCGAAAGTCACTTTTGTTGACTAAAAAACGGATAAGTTATTGAAATAAAAGCAGGCTTTGGTCTGCTTTTTTTATTGATGTTCTATATTTAAAAATCAAATAAGTAAAGTCAAAAAAAACCCTATGAAAACAAGAGTTAATTTTTCCCAAATCACTTGCTTTTCATCTTTATTATGTATAGGATTTATTCATCTAGAGAATTCGTTTAGAGCATCTAGAGGGTAGTAAAAATAATAGTACTCCACAACTGAGAAAGTCTCTTTTTCAAGAGGCTCTTTTTAAAAGCTTTAAAGCGAATAACTATAATAATGACATAATGGATCGGGTAAAGATTCAATTCTAAGGAGGAGATTTTGGGAGAGATCTCTTCCTTTTTTATTTATTCTGATTGCGTAATCAAGATATAAATCTGCATGTCTACTCTTCTCATTGAGCAACTAAACTTAAAATTAATCAACAAATCGAACTTAAGTGAATGGCCTCTAAGGGTAAGTTCATTTCAATTGACTCCAAAAGAAAAGTGCAAAACATAAAAAATTAAAGCAGAGGTGATTGAATGTATCGCTTTCCAACAGAAGATATTTTTGATGAACAAATCGATTGCATATTACGGTTCTTATTTGAATACCAGCCGGTCGAACAAAAACAGCAACTCTATGGATCTGTCTATACTTTATTTATGCAGCTTGATCTGGCCGCACATTACTTTTTATTTTCTCTGATAGAAGAGCAGTTACCGCGACGCGCGAAATTATTCTTTATTGCCGAGGATTATCGGGGCAAGAAAGACATGATTGTAGAAGTCATGCAACACTGGCGTGGACAGCAACAGCAGGAAAAAGTCGCTTAATGCAAAATAACAGACTTTATCTTCTATATATAAGTGATCTAAGCATGGTTTTGGGATTCGAAAACTAAAAATGAATACCTCTTTTATATAGCAGCCTAAGAATAGGCTTTTATAAAAGCTTTTTACGTAAAAAATAACTCATCAATTGAGGAGTCTAGGATTTAGATCGGTTTGTTGGGCGAGATAGGATGATTTTGGTTTTCTTTTGACGACCTAATTTAAATAAAAGACAAGATTTCAAAGTCAACAGGCTAAAAATACTGTTTTAAATATTATTGTGATAGTTTTTAGGTCTAAATGAATTTTCAGTTATAAAAATAAAATGAAGTGTTTAGTGGGTTTGTTGCATAAAAACGCTTAAAAATTAGATAAAAAAGCGATTTTTTAGTAATTTTTGTAGAAAAAAAAGACATACGTGAAAAATATAGTGAATTGGGGGTTGCAATGATTCTGAAATCCTCTAGAATGCACCCATACCGACGAGATAGACGGAAACGAACGAAGCAGAATGGCGGAGTTGTTGAGTTTATCGAAGTCCAGCTTCTAGCACTGACGAGGTGTTAGAAAGATCATTAAGAGATTATGAAGAACAACTTGTGTGGATTTTTACTGGTTGATCGATCGAAATTATTTTCATTGATTGATGGTAGAAATTACTCGAAGTTTATTTGAGAAATATTTGTCAGAAAATTGATGAGCCAAGATTGGTAGCCTTTAAGCTACTACTGATTTTAAACTGAAGAGTTTGATCATGGCTCAGATTGAACGCTGGCGGCAGGCTTAACACATGCAAGTCGAGCGGGGGAAGTTGCTTCGGTAACT
>NZ_JAMXXS010000044.1:0-18987 GCF_024129595.1 Acinetobacter lwoffii
CCACACGCTATGATAAATTGGCTCAAAACTTCTTATCAGCGATCTACTTGGCTTCAACAATCATCTGGCTTAATTGATGACACGCCCTAGAAAACTTATTGAACCGCGATGATCTCAGTGGCCGTTTTAAAGATGAATCAGCCAAAGAAGGTCAGAAAAATACCCGTGCAGGTTATATTCATTATTATCGTAATGAAAAAGGTGATATTCAGCGTTGGGCTGAAAACCAGACCTTCATTGCACTCGGTCAAATGCTCTTGGCTGCCAGAATTGAAGGGGTTGATGCCACACCAATTGGCGGCTTTGACGAAGAGATGATTAGTGAAGAATTACAACTTGCAGAACAGGGTTTGATCCCTTCTGTATTGCTGACTTTAGGCTATCGCAGTGAAAATGATTTCAATGCCAAACTCCCTAAATCACGTCTTGCCGCTGAAGATATTTTCACCAAACTGTAAGGAATTTATGCTATAAAAGGGGTCAAGCGCCCCTTTCCATGTCAATTCGGGCCTATTTTTTGCTTTATTTAATTTACATCTAATAGAATAACAATAGAGGTCATCTATGTCGCTCCTTACATCCAAATCCCTGAAATTTGAATGCCATCATTGCGATAAAATTTATCTCCAGCACTATAAAGAGCAACAGCATCGTTATCCGCACTGTCCAGACTGCCAACAGTCCGGTTTATTGCTTGGACTGGCCGAAGCAGGCGACCTGCTCCGACATCCGATTGAATTTGCATCTTCTTATGTCAAGCAGACATTGCATAAGCTAGGCAAATCACACTAGTCAAGCCTAGCAGAAACCCTACAGTACTTGCAGGTTTGAGCCGCTCTTTAAAGAATACCAGACCTGCTATCACACCAAATACCACCACCAGAATATTCATGCCAGCAAAGACGATCGCAGGTGAATCCTTAAGCAGCATATGGGCTTTGACATAGAAAGCAATATTGGCAAAATTCAGGAAACCCAATAACAGACCAGCGCCGATATTCTGCATCAAGCCCAAGCTTTTATATTTGATTAACAGATAGCCCATCGAAATGATCAGGGCACAAACAAACATTAGATTCAGCGCCACCGCGAATTGGAGGCCCAGACTGGTTGTATATTTCAACAATACATCAATCAGTGCATAACCGACCCAGACCAAGCCCAGATACAACATTCCCTGACTGCCCTGTCCTGTACTTTGTCGATGTGAAAACAGGATGCACAGCACTGCTCCAATACCTAAAGCGATCCCAAGTATTTTCAGCTGATTAAACTGTTCCTGAAAAATGAAATAGGCTGCAGCCAGTGACAAAACTACAGAAAGTCGCTGGGCAATTTCGGTTTTTAAAATTCCAGCCGTTTGCAAAGCCTTGGCCAAAAACAGAAATACGCTCGGAAGCAAAATACCCAGAGCCAGAATAAGCAACCAAGGCGTCTGAGACATTGAAATATGCTGAATATCAGGCTTAAACCAGAAAAAACACAAGAGACTGGCTGTCATATAGTTCCAGCTAATCATGTGTATCGGACTCAAGCCCTTATTTTTGGCGACTTTTAATAATATTGAGACCGCAACGCTGCATAGCGCTGCTGCGAAAATCAGTTCCATATGCTGCTCTTATTCTTGATATTTATGAGTCTACAAAAAAGCCCACATTTGCAGTGGGCTTTTTTTATAAATGATTCACTGGGAATTATTTATAGTGTGACACCATTTTCTCTAAAGAGATTGGGCGAATCTTGTCTGCATTGCCTGCAGTACCAAAAGCTTCGTAACGATCGATACAGATTTGCTTCATTGCATCTACAGTTGCGCTGAAGAATTTACGTGGATCGAATTCGCTTGGTTTTTCTGCCATCATACGACGCATTGCACCGGTAGATGCTAAACGCAAGTCAGTATCGATGTTAATCTTGCGCACGCCGTGTTTGATCGCTTCAACCAGCTGTTCAACCGGAACACCGTAAGTTTCCTTGATGTCGCCGCCATACTGGTTAATCACTGCCAACCATTCTTGTGGCACAGAGCTTGAACCGTGCATGACAAGATGTGTGTTTGGAAGTGCTGCGTGAATTTCTTTAATGCGGTCAATCGCAAGAATATCACCTGTAGGTGGACGCGTGAACTTGTACGCACCGTGTGAAGTACCTACTGCAATTGCAAGCGCATCAACATTGGTATCAGCAACGAAGCTACGCGCTTCTTCAACTGAAGTCAGGAGTTGAGAATGATCCAGTACGCCTTCTGCGCCTACGCCATCTTCTTCACCCGCCATACCTGTTTCAAGGCTACCCAAACAACCGATTTCACCTTCAACAGATACGCCACACGCATGTGCCATTTGAACTGTACGGCGAGTCACATCAACGTTATATTCATATGAAGTTGGTGTTTTACCGTCTTCACCCAGTGAACCGTCCATCATTACTGATGAAAAGCCTAACTGGATTGAACGTTGACAAATGTCAGGGCTGGTACCGTGGTCTTGATGCATTACCACTGGAATATGTGGCCATTCTTCAATTGCAGCCAAAATTAGGTGACGCAAGAACGGAGCGCCTGCATATTTACGCGCACCCGCAGATGCTTGTACGATAACAGGTGAATTGGTTGCATCTGCTGCAAGCATAATTGCACGCATTTGTTCTAAGTTGTTTACGTTAAATGCTGGTACGCCGTAAGCATGTTCGCCGGCGTGATCCAAGAGCTGGCGCAATGAAATAAGAGCCATAATATCCTCCCAGTGAATGCCACATATTCTACATGTTCAAAGGTTTCAATTCAGCAACAAATAACACTATTTAAAAAAAATCCCTGCATTTGCAGGGATTTTGTGTCACATCAACCGGATTAAGGTGCTACAGGCTCTGAAGTCGCAGCAACCGACTCGTCTGCAGTTGCTTCATCGGCTGGCGCATTGGCAACTTCAGCCGGGATATCGGTATTTTTTTCGTCTAGAATTGGCTGATCAATGGCATCAATGGCAGCTTGCTGTTCTGGAGTCACCGCCTGATCCGCCACTGCTGCCGAGCTTTCTGCTTCAGCTTCTGGTGTGCTTTCCTGTTTTGCACATGCAGTCAGTGCCAGAGAAGCTGCTAATAATACTGCGATAGTTAACTGTTTCTTCATCACGTATTCTCGTCATTTGGTGATTTAATGACTGCATCTTATGACAGATTTATTGCATTTTAATGACGAAGCCATGAAGGGTAAGTTTTCACTGTCAAAAAAATGACATAAAAAAAGCTGGCACTGGGCCAGCTTTTAGCTTAGGACATACAATTAAGCACGTTCTAACAGTACCGCAACAGCAGGAAGGGTTTTACCTTCAACGAATTCAAGGAATGCACCGCCACCCGTCGAGATATAACCAATTTTGTCAGCCACTTCATATTTATCAATCGCAGCAAGTGTATCCCCACCGCCCGCAATCGAAAAACCTTCAGATTCAGCAATCGCTAAAGATAAAGTTTTAGTACCTTCACCGAATTGATCTACTTCAAATACGCCGACTGGGCCATTCCAAAGAATAGTTTTAGAGGTTTTCAGGATTTCTGCAAATGCTTTCGCAGTTTCCGGGCCTACATCCAGAATCATGTCGTTGTCAGCAACATCTGCAACGTTTTTCACCGTCGCTTTCGCAGCAGCCAATGAACCCAAGAAATCTTCAAAGTTAATTTCAGAGGCATCTGTAACGACTACGTCAGTTGGAAGTGGAACTGATACTTTTGCAGCAATGGCTTTTGCTGTATCGATTAGATCCTTTTCACACAGTGATTTGCCCACGTTATAGCCTGCCGCAGCAAGGAAAGTGTTGGCAATACCGCCACCAACGATCAATTGATCACAGATATCAGAAAGTGAGGTCAAAACGTCAAGTTTGGTTGAAACTTTAGAACCTGCAACAATCGCCACCATTGGTTTTTCTGGAGTTTTCAGTGCACGGCCAAGCGCATCCAGTTCAGCTGCCAATAAAGGACCTGCTGCTGCAACTTTCGCTAAACGCGCTACACCTTCAGTAGAGGCTTCTGCACGGTGCGCTGTACCAAAGGCATCCATTACAAATACATCACACAGCGCTGCATATTTTGCTGCAAGTTCAGGATTGTTTTTCTTCTCGCCGACGTTAAAACGACAGTTTTCAAGCAGAACGACCTGACCTGGCTGAACATCAACGCCATCTAAATAGTCAGTAAACAGTTTTACTTCTTGGCCCAAAGCTTCAGTCAAGTAAGCCGCTACAGGAGCAAGTGACTGTTCAGCTTTAGGCTCACCTTCAACCGGACGACCCAGATGAGAATACACCATGACTGCAGCGCCTTTTTCTAGTGCTGCTTTAATCGTTGGCAATGCTGCACGAAGACGCGCATCGCTGGTGATCACACCATTTTTAACAGGAACGTTTAAATCTTCACGGATCAGAACACGTTTACCTGCTAAATCGAGGTCAGTCATACGCTGAAAGTTCATGTAGAGCTCACTTTATAGATATTAAAACCAGGCGATTTTAAATGATTATGCAGAAAAAGGTTAGCATCTTTTGCAGAAAACATTATGAATGCCAAAGTTTTGTTATGATAGAAAAAAGCCTCTTTTAGATTCAGTCCCTATGTCGATACATCCTGATCCAAATCTTAACCGTTTGAACGTGTTAGGTGAGCCTTTGTCCAGCTGTTGCTTCGATCCGATTACCGGATATTTCCGCAATGGCTTTTGCCATACTGCGACCACCGATCTGGGCCAGCATACGGTTTGCGCGCAAATGACCTCAGAATTTCTGAATTTTTCTCAAAAAGTCGGTAATGACCTGATTACGCCTTTGCCCGAACTGGATTTCCCGGGCCTGCAACCTGGCGATTTCTGGTGTATCTGCGTAACGCGCTGGGTCGAAGCCTATGAAGCGGGTCAAGCTCCACCGATCAAGCTACAAGCCTGTCACAAAGCTGTTCTGGCGTATGTACCGTTAAATATTCTTGAGGAATATGCTGTCTAATGAATTCTGCACAGATTATCTTGGCATCGTCCAGTCAAACCCGCAAAGCGCTGATGGATCGTCTGCATATTAATTATATTTCCATGGTACCGGATATTGATGAATCTCCTCGCGGGGAAAATCACGCAGATGATCTGGCACAACGACTGGCTTTTGAGAAAGCCAGATATATTGCTGAACAAAATCCAGAAGCGATTGTGATCGGCTCAGATCAGGTGGCATGGCGTGAAGGTGCGCCGGATATTTTTATTGGTAAACCGTTAACGACTGAAAAGGCCATTCGCCAGCTACAAGCCAACTCGGACAAGATTGTCTATTTTAGTACTGCGCTCAGTGTGCAGCAGCTATCGACCGGTTTTGAACAAAGTCTGGTTGAACACTATAAAGTCAAGTTCCGCAAACTGTCTCAGGTCGAAATCGAGCGTTATGTCGAAATTGAACAACCTTTGCATTGTGCAGGCAGTTTCAAATGTGAAAGCCTCGGTATCAGCTTGTTTGAAGAAATGATCGGACAAGATCAGACCACGCTGATGGGCATGCCAATGATCAAGCTCTGTCATATTCTTCGTGAATTAAAAATTTTGGTTCCTTAATCTCTCCCTTAAATTCAGGCTGTACTCTATGTCTCAACCTTTAGACGTATTAGGCGGTATTACCGCTGAACAATTCCTTAGCGAATACTGGCAAAAGAAACCTTTATTGGTGCGTAATGCGATGCCTGAAATCGTCAGTTTGCTTGAACCCAATGATGTGATGGAACTTGCGCTCGAAGAACATGTCACTGCCCGTCTCATCAAGCAGAAAGATCGTGATCCGAATCAGTGGAGCGTGAAATCTTCACCTTTGCTCAAGGCAGATTTCCAGAAAATGCCAAAACTCTGGACACTTTTGGTTCAGGCTGTAGATCACTATTCATTTGACCTGTCGGCGCTTTGGAAAAAATTCCCGTTTATTCCACAATGGCGTCGCGATGACATTATGGTGTCTTATGCTCCACAAGGCGGTTCAGTCGGCAAACATTTCGACTTCTATGATGTATTTCTGGTACAAGGCCATGGCCACCGTCGCTGGCAGCTTGGGCAAATGTGTGATGCCGAAACTCCATTTGTTCCGGGTCAACCGCTTAAATTATTGCCTGAAATAGAAGTGAACTTTGATGAAGTGCTGGCACTTGGCGACTTGCTCTATGTGCCGCCTGGTCTGGCTCATTACGGCGTGGCTGAAGATGACTGCCTGACTTATTCATTCGGTTTCCGCATGCCAAATATCAGTGACATGATGGATCGTGTCGGGGATAAATTCTCTGAAAATGAAACGCTGCGTAACCCATTGCTGGATATCATCCGTGATCAAGTCGGTGCTATCGGTGAAGTGAGCAGCAATGAGCTGGAATATCTGAAAGAACACATCATGCAGCAACTGCATAATTCCAATGTTCTCGAAGATGCCATCATGAGCTTGATGTCCGAACCTAAATATCCTGAAAACCTGCCTGAAGCAGAAGAAATCGGTACAGGTGATCTGGAAGAAGCACTTGATCAGGGTTATAGCCTGATGCTCGAACCTGCGTCACGCCTACTCTATACTGAAACAGACGGCAATGTTTTGTTCTGGGCTAATGGTGAAGGTGTGTCCATCTCTGAGGCATTCACTGCAAAACTCAAACAGCTTGCAGATGGTGAAGCGTTGTTATTCGGTGAAGACTTCGCTGATGAAGAAATTCTGGAAGATGTTGCGGCATTATTAAATGAAGCCGTGTTAATGCTGGTTCCACCTGCTGACGACGAGTAAGCTTTCCAAGGCTCTATTTAAGCAATAATTTTAAGAGGATCACATGATCCTCTTTTATTTTCAGAGTCTAAAATTCTAGCCACTTAAGGCTGATAAAGTTCCAGTACCACCCGAATCAGCGTATTTCCTTGTTCAGATTCAATCTGGAACAATCCTCCCATGCGCTCAACCCGCATTTTCATGCTGCGCATTCCAATACTCAGGCCATTTTTTTGCACCATGTCAGCATCGAAACCGATGCCATTATCCTGAATACTCAGGGTAAGCTGATGCGGCTGGGAATATTCCAGACTGACTTTCACCTGACTGGCCTGACTGTGCTTAATGATATTGGTCAGGCTTTCTTCGACTACCCGAATCAAGGTTAAACACTGTAATGCAGTCGGTTCACGCTGCCAGACTTTTGGAAATGACCATTCAACTTCAATCTCCATTTCTTCCATCAACTGGGTAAAACGATAGCGTACCGGTGCGATCCAGAGTAACGGCGTTTGTGGGACTTTATTTTCAATAGATGAACCACTGTCAATGATTTGTCTGAGATCATCTCTAAGCAATTTCAGCATGGATAGAAACTGCTGTTTAGAAACTGTTTCGCTACTTTGATCCACCAGAATCATGGAACGGACAATAGAACCACCCAGTCCATCATGCAATTCATGTGACAGATTAATCCGCTCTTGCAGACGAACATTCGCCAGCTCCAGTTGATGTTTATCGTTCAGGCTTTTATTCAGGTCGGCACTGACCTGCTGGACTTTACGTTCTAACTGGGTATTGAATTTTTCGATTTTCCTGACATTGCGATTCAAGCGTGTGCCCATAATCAGCACCACAAACAGGGTAATAATCGGTGAGGTATAGGGCGATAAAGGGGAAAATTCATTGACCTTGGTTTGGTTCAACATGATCAGGTCGATGACTACACACAGCAAAATCCCCCAGAGACATAGCATCAGGAAGAGATATTCTCCATTTCGGGTTTTGATGGCCTGATAGCTGATATACACAGTACAACTGACAAAGAGCAATACATAGAAGATAAACACTCCACCCAATACCTGCTCCAGATAATCCAAGGGACTGATCATAACCAGTAAGCTAGACAGAACGCTGACCAGAATAAATCCTCGCTCCAACTGCTTAAATTTCTGTTTTACAAAGCGGATCAGATACAGACAGAAGCAATGGATATAGGCAACAAAAAAAAGCATGTTGGCTTTACTTGCCGAAATCGTGGAGCGAAATGGAAAGTTTTCTGTCGTGAGCACATTGGAAATAAACAAAATCCATAACAGTGAACTGAGTGCCAACCAGCCAAAAGTGGTTTCTGAACGCCGGAATAACCAGATAATGAAACAGATCAGCCCAATCGTGGCCGAGAAAATCATATTGATCTGAAATACAGTACGGCGATCCCAGATTTTGCCTAGATACTGCTGGCTATTCCCCAGCACATTATTAAATTGAATGTTGCCTAGGCCCGCGCTTTGGAAACTGTAGCCATTTACATAAATCAGGATTTCATTACTGTCTTTACGCAAACCGCTAATCGGGAAAACCCAGTAACGCGGCATATTCCAGCTTTTCGACAAGGGTTCTTGCAAGTTCCGGTCAGACCAAAGCAAGTCACCATTCAGGAATACGGCACCTGCCGAATTAATATAATCAATAGAAAAGGCAACCGGTTCTGCAAGGCGGATGTTGTCTTGGCATGACCAGCGCCAGACAATCTTGTACCAGGCACCGCCATGATAACTCTTCCAGTTGTTCTGCCAGTTATCCGGCAAACGTACGCTTTGCCAGCCCGATGTCGGCATCTCGGTAGGACCCTGAGCCTGAACTTTCTGAATATAGTCGATCTTCACCTGGCAAAGATCATTAATCTGAAAATGGCTTTGCGCCTGACTCATCCTACAGAACAAGCAAAGCCAGCTGCACAGGACAAAAACACCGATCCATTTCAGTCGCTGCCGTTTGCTGCTTCTGGAACAAGCAGATGACATTACAGAATTCCCAGATGCCGTGCGGTACTGACCGCCTTAGTACGTTTACTGACCGAGAGTTTGCGGTAAATATGCTTAATATGACTTTCGACGGTATAGCGTGACACACAGAGCTGCTCGGCAATTTCACGATTACTCAGACCTTGCGCAACCAAGGACAGGATTTCCTGCTCACGCTGTGTCAGCATTTCCTGATCCGCAGCTGACCTGTTTTGCTCTATTGTTGCTGAAATGGTGGGAATAGAAATCTGTTTTAAAATTTCACGAGCAACAAAGGGATCAATCGGTGCACCGCCACGCAAAATACTGCGAATAGCCAAGGCGACTTCCACATCATCGCGCTCTTTAAGCACATAACCGGTCGCACCAGCCTGAATTGCGCTAAACAGACTATCCTGTGTACTCCAGGCAGACACCACTAGAATCAGCGCTTGTGCGTCCTGTTCGCGGATTTTTTCAATAATTGAAATGCCACTTCCATCCGGTAAACCCAAATCTACTAAGGCCAGTGCAATCGGCTGTTGCTGCAAAACGGCATATGCTTCTTTCACCGTATTGGCAAATAACAGAACGTCATCCTGATAACCTAGATTGCTTAATATGATTTTTAAACGGCGCTGGATGACATATTCATCTTCAACGATTAATACTGGTACTGGCAAGACTGCCTCCGATGCTGTCATAAGCACGCCCCTTATATTTATTTTTATATATCCCCTTTAAGATTAAAATATAAACAAAATCACACTAAAAATCATGATTTATTTATTTTTTATTATCTGAAGTTTTAAGCAGCGAGAAACGCTTACGCCCGTTTTCCATATCATAGACATAAAAAATGCCATCTGTTTAGCAGATGGCAGTTCAAGATAGAAAATCTTTTGAAGTTATACGAGCTGTCTACTTTAAGCAGTACCGTATTGCTGTTTTAAATATTTCACAATCTCAGCCGATTCAAACATTTTGGTATCTGTATTTGGATCGACCAGATAGGGAAGCTGAATATTATTTCCCATCATTTCAAACAAATGTTCACGCTTACCGCCTGGTAGTGGTTCATATTTTCCCGGTTTTAAACGCAATTTGGCCGGTCCATAATCTTGCCAGCGCTCTTTAGCGACATTATGAAAAACAAACGGCACTTCCAGTTCACTCAAAACGGCGCGTACAATTCGGGTATAAGGACTGGCCTCAAAGCCCCATAATTCTAATAACAGTTCAGGTGTTGGCCGATCCTTAATCTTGGGATTCACCATTCCGCCGCGTAAACCATTGAGGACGGTTCCCGCAATTGCAGCCACTGGAATTTTAGGATAGTGAGCATATTTCTTGGGAGTTTTGCCGGTTTTGCCATAATGCTTGAACAGATGATCGATAATATCCTGAGACTCATAGAGTCGATCACCGGTATTTTCATCAACTAAAAAAGGAAATTGCAGTTTTCCACCCAATTGCTGCACCTCAGGACGGAAATGAGTACCCCCTCGTGGACATGGATAAACTTCATAATCCAGATTTAGCAAGGTCATGACTTCACGCACCCGACGACAAAATGGTGAACCCTCGTATTCATAGAGCTTCAAGGCTTTTTCAGGCTGATTTGGAAACGGTGTACCCACCATCCCACGTCCACCTTCAGCGATTGAAGAGGCCAAAGCTTGTACAACTTTAATTTGATGACTCAACATAGTATTTTCCTATTTTTGTTTTATATGAATGAAAGACAGAATCTAGGCATCCTGTCTTTCAGGGTACAGATAAGTTTTGTTGTTATTCTTTCATGCAGAAATGCAGATTCCGGCCGATTAAGCCACTAATGCTGTTTTAGACACCACAATACCATTATTGTCTGCATAGACATACTCGCCTGCATTAAACGTGACACCACTAAAACAGAGAGAAATATCAACTTCACCTACACCCTTGCGATTGCTCTTCTGTGGAATAGCCCCCAATGCATGCACACCAAGATCAAGTTCAGCAATTGCATCGACATCACGAACGCAACCGTAAATAATCACGCCATTCCAGTGATTTTTTACCGCTGATTCTGCAATCAGGTCACCCATCAAGGCACAGCGCATGGATGCACCGCCATCTACGACCAGGACCTTGCCTGTTCCATCTGTGGCCAACAACTCTTTCACCCGCGAGTTATCTTCAAAACATTTTACTGTCACAATCTGACCGCCAAAGGTTTTGCGCGCCCCATAACTCTTAAAAAATTTACCGTCCAGGCAAGGTGTCACCACCTGAAGCTCTAATTCTGGATGGTCATCTAACAAGTCACAGGTAACAAATGCTGCTGTAGACACGGTGTTTTCCCCTCATTTCATTTTTTGTATGCGTAAATTATCATAAATTTCAAATTTTACCGTCTGAGTTAGCGCGGCCTCGACCATAGTATGAGCCACCTGCTCGGCTGTCACTGGCTTATACGCAAAACTATCCGGAATAAAACGCGATACTTTGTGGTAAACCTGCTGCGCGATATCTTCCAAAAAACGCTGCTCTGGACGTTCACCAATGAGCAATGAAGGTCGAATCAGGCTGATTCTGTCCAAGGACAAGGTTTGTACATATTCTTCCAGCTCACCTTTGACCCGATTATAGTAAAAATGAGATTGTGGATCGGCACCCATTGCACTCAGCAACAGGTAATGCGCTGAAGTTTGTTGTAACAGCTCTGCAAAGTGAGCATTTATGGTATAGTCAATACTATAAAATGCCTGTTTGGATCCGGCCTTTTTCATGGTGCTGCCCAGGCAGCTAAAACCATGGCTATGCTTGCTGACATCCTGATCATTCAACATCAGGAAATCTTCCAGTACCAGTTGTTGAACTTTATCCAAAGCATCCAGATCATTTTGATGTTTTCTGACCACTGCAGTAATCTGCTGGCAAGTCGGCTCATCTTGCAAACGTTTTATCAGTTGTTTTCCCACCAAGCCGGTGGCACCTATCACGATGGGATGAGTCAGTGATTTAGTCATTTTTTATACGATCTCCTAGGTGGAATACTAATCTAACGTTTTCTTTAGAATTTTTCTGCATCTAAAATGTTGTCAAAGCATGTCAAGACTTGACTTCGGTGCTTAGTTTAATCAAAATATGGCACTTGTTTACGGGCTGGTGATAATTCCTCTGATGTTGGTTTTCAGTTGAGTTTCAGCCCGCCCAGACCAATCTATTTCAAGGAGTGCACGAGTGGCAAACTCTGCTCAAGCTAAAAAACGTGCTCGTCAAAACGTTAAAGCACGCAAACACAACGCAAGCTTGCGTTCTATGGTTCGTACCTATCTTAAACGCACATTAGCTGCTATCAGCACTAATGACTATGCAGTTGCTACTGAAGCGTACAAATCGCTTGTTCCAGTAATCGACCGTATGGCTGACAAAGGCATCATCCATAAAAACAAAGCAGCTCGTCATAAGAGCCGCTTGAACGCGCAAGTTAAAGCATTAGCTTCTAACTAATCGCAAATGAAAAAAGCCCTTTTTTAGGGCTTTTTTTGTGCCTGAAATTTCAAGAAATCAGAAAAACAATCCGTTTAGATGCCCCTCATCCTGCCAATACGATGAGATAAAAAATAAGTCGCACCTCCCTTTTTAGATTATTGATCTTTATCCATAGAGGATGGCGAAGTAGTCTTATCCTGTTTCGTATTATCAGTATCCCGTTTTTGGCATGCGGTTAAACCCAGAATCGCGATCAGGCTAAAAATTGTGATAACTTTCATAATTTTCCTCAAAATGAATATTTCTATATTTATTAAGCATAGATAATTTTTATACTTACATTATTGAATTTTCACCCTATAAATGTAAAAAGGTGCAGTTTAAAATTTATTTTTATCGTTTTAGACTGACTTTTATTGAATGGTCAATATGAAAGGCCACACCATCTTCATAATTCCTAACTCCCCAATAAAAAACTCAACTGCTGCGAACAATTGAGTTTTGAAAGAATATTTTCATTTAAGAAAGTTGGGAACGTTTAAAATCAGCAATATCCAGTTCATGTACCTGACCGCGCCAGATCCATTTCAGCTTAGATTCCAAGAATACATCACCCTCAAACCAGACAAACAGACCTTCCATCATTTTCGGCCAGTCTTCCCGACTGACGTCCTGACGCCCAGACATCACTGCAATCATGGCTGCGAGAATAGTATCGTGGCTGACAGCCAAACTCAGCCCATATTTATTTTGCGGATGGGTGTTGTAAATCAGTTCCAGTACATCCACCACGCCATGAATCGGCTGTTTCATCCCCGGCAAGGCATTATTGACAAAACTGTTAATGAAACCGAGCGCACCCTGCTTGGCGAAATAAGGTCCAGCTTTTTGAATATCCAGTACAAAGCTACCAGGCTCCACCAGAAGTCCCTGTTCAATAATTTCAATACGATGGGTATTCTGCTCAGGGGTAACCGCATCTGCCCCTTCAATCATCAATGCAGCGGTATCAATACAACGCTGAATCGGACTCGAAATACAGTGATGAATCACGCGATCGGTTTGATCAGCCAGATAAGCCCCCCACTCTTGCGCCAGATCCCGCCCCTGATTGGTCAGTTGCAGATCATAGCCTGCCAAACCTTGACCCGGAACCTCCTCACGAATCGAATGCCGTGTGAATAAGGTGACAGGCGTTTGTACATCGGGCAATAAATCAATTGCACTCAACATACTCGGTGGAAGCAGTTTCAGGGACACGTTACAGCCAACTCTGGATTGGTAATAGGTTAAGCACCACTATAACACGCTCAGAATTTTGCTCAATGCTCGGCCTGCATGTCAGAAACCGCCTGCAATGCAATAATTTTCATATCATTATTCTTATAAGCAATGAATCCGCCATTCAGCAAAGTATCCCGATGATTATAAATAAATGGACGGCCTTCTAAATCGACCAGACCACCACCAATCCGTTCGAGCATACATTGACCAGCGCTGGTATCCCATTCCGAGGTCGGATGAAAACGTGGATAGATATCCACCTGATCTTCCAGCATCATGCAAAATTTATAAGCGCTGCCCGCTTTAAATTCGGTATAGTCCGTGAGCTTGGCCAGACTTTGCAAATACTCCAGATATTTCGGTTTCTGCTGGCTACTTTGGCTCAATCCCACAGCAATTGTTTTAGTGGTTTCAAGCATTTCATAAGCAAACCATGTCATCTTTTGGATATCATATTTATAAGGCAAGCCCTGCTCAGCACAGAAATAAATCAGTTGCTGCTCCGGAACCGCCAATATGGCAAAAGTGGTCAAACTGCCTCTGACCAGACTCAAATTAATAGTGAATTCGGGGCGCTGGTGCAAAAACTCTTTAGTGCCATCTAACGGATCTAGTAACCAGAATTCTGACCATGAGCGGCGTTCATGTTCCTGTCCTTCTTCAGACAATAAAGGCAAACTTGAAATCTCTGCCAAAGCTTGGGTCAGATAAGTATCGACCCGAAAATCTGCCTGAGTCACCGGAGAATTATCATTTTTTTTGATGACATCAAAAGCTGCACCAGAACAATAACGCTGATATTCTTCTCGCAAAATTTCACAGGCTTGTGTCAAAATGGGCACAAACTGCAAAATCATTGGATCTTGTGGTGCTGCTGTTGCTTTAAACATAGAAAACCTAAATATGTCAAAATGCTCTGAAAAACCTACCATAATTTTCGATATGGATGGCACTTTACTTGATCTTGCCTACGACGATTTCATCTGGAACGAGTTATTGCCTGTGCGTTATGCTGCCACACATGGCTGTAGCCTGGAACACAGCCAGGCGACACTCTATGCATTCTATCAGGAACATAATCATACCTTAAACTGGTACTCTTCACGCTTCTGGACGGCTAAAGTCGAAGTCGATGTTCTGGCGATGCAAATTGAACATAAAGATAAAGTCGCCTTGCGCCCTCATTGTCTTGAATTACTCGATTATCTTAAAAATAATGGCTATCCCATCTGGCTGGCCACCAATGCTGACTGTGCGGGTCTAGCATTTAAACTGGATCATTTGAATTTAAGAGATTATTTCGATGTCATCGTCAGCTCAGAAACGATTGGGCATGCCAAAGAATTTGTCGAATTCTGGCAAGGCCTGAATTCACTGCATCCATTTGATCCTGCACATGCTTATTTTATTGATGATACTGAAAAAGTCCTGAATGGGGCCCAAGCCTATGGTATTCAGAACCTGTTCAGCATCCAGCAGCCCTCTTCAGCCAAAGTAGCACGTGAGACTTGTAATTACCCCATGCTGCACCAATTAACAGATTTAATCACTCATTTAAATCAGGCTGAGGTAGAAAAAAAATATGCGTAAATCGTCTTTACCCGAAGATGCGGTAGGCATGCGTATAGACAAATGGCTGTGGGCAGCACGCTTTTTTAAAACCCGCTCGATTGCCAAACATGCGATTGAAGGTGGCAAAGTCCATCACAATGGTGAACGTGTTAAGGTATCGCGCGAAGTCCGTGTCGGTATGGAACTGACGATTCAGCAAGGCATCGACAAAAAAACCGTGCTGGTTAAGGAACTTTCTGATGTTCGTGGACCTGCACCCGTGGCACAAAAACTGTATGAAGAGACCGAAGTCAGTATTGCGCGCCGGGAATTGATTACGTCACAAAGAAAGTTGCATAATCTAGCTCGTCCCGACCATCGTCCAAGCAAGAAAGATCGTCGTGACATCAGTAGATTTAAAAATGAAAATAGTCAGAATTTCGATCAGTCATGGTCCTATAATGACGATTAAATTTAAGCGTCAGAATATGTCGTACATGCGCTGACTTTTATAGAACACTAGGGAAAATTCTGTCACTATACACCTGTGGAACAAAGCTCTAATTTAAGACATCCACTTGAGTACTAACTTAGTGACATCGTATTGAGGTTGTAAGATGGATGAGAATAAAAACAAGGCGCTCAACGCTGCCTTAAGCCAGATTGAAAAACAGTTTGGTAAAAATACAGTTATGCGTCTTGGTGACAATACCGTTCAGGCAGTTGAAGCCGTGTCTACAGGTTCTTTAACGCTGGATATCGCGCTCGGTATTGGTGGTTTACCAAAAGGTCGTATCGTCGAGATCTATGGTCCTGAATCTTCAGGTAAAACCACAATGACATTGCAAGCAATTGCAGAGTGTCAGAAAGCAGGCGGTACGTGTGCATTTATCGATGCGGAACACGCACTTGATCCTCAATATGCGCGCAAACTTGGCGTAGATATCGACAATCTGCTGGTATCGCAACCGGATCATGGTGAACAGGCACTTGAAATTGCAGACATGCTGGTACGTTCTGGCGCGATCGACATGATCGTTGTCGACTCTGTTGCTGCATTGACTCCGCGCGCTGAAATTGAAGGCGAAATGGGTGACTCGCATATGGGTCTGCAAGCCCGTTTAATGAGCCAGGCACTGCGTAAAATTACTGGTAATGCCAAGCGTTCCAACTGTATGGTGATCTTCATTAACCAGATTCGTATGAAGATTGGCGTCATGTTTGGCAGCCCTGAAACCACAACTGGTGGTAATGCACTGAAATTCTATGCCTCTGTTCGCTTGGACATCCGTCGTATTGGCCAAGTGAAAGAAGGCGACGAGATTGTTGGTTCTGAAACTAAAGTCAAAGTCGTGAAAAACAAAATGGCGCCTCCGTTTAAAGAAGCATTATTCCAGATTCTTTATGGCAAAGGTGTTAACCATCTAGGTGAATTGATCGACCTTGCTGTACAGCAAGAAATCGTGCAGAAAGCTGGTGCGTGGTATTCTTATCAAGGCGACAAAATTGGCCAGGGTAAGAACAACACCATCCGTTATCTGGAAGAGCATAAAGAAATGGCTCAGACGATTGAAAAACTGATTCGTGACCAGCTTCTGACTAAAGCAGTGGTTGTTGAAGAAGACGATAGCAAGGAAGAACCTGACTTTTTAGATGCATGATCTTATTAGATGCATCATCTTTAAACGTCAATACACAGCGCCCTCCGGGGCGTTTTGTTATTATATAGGGAATCTAAAATCCGAGAGAATCATGTCAGACGCGAAATTCAGCAAACTGCTCGATTATGAAACTTTAAAACAGCAATTTGGTGATACTGAAGATCAAGCTCAACCTGCAAAAAGTGCGATCCAAGACGCTCCTGAATTTGATCCTGAAGAACGTTTGTTTTCCTCTACCCCAACTCAGGATGAGAAGAAACCGGGACTGACAGGCTCACGCTTACGTTCTTATGCCTTTGCCGTACTGACGCGCAAGGAATATTCCAAAGCCGAACTGATCGAGAAATTAAGCCTTTATGCAGAGCATCGTGATGAAATCATTACCTTAGTGGAAGAGCTGTCCCGTGAGAACTATCAAAGTGATCAGCGTGTGGCGGAAACCATGTTGTCGAGTCAAAAGCGTAAAGGCAAAGGTCCCAATCAAATTAAAATGAAACTCAAGAGCAAAAAGATTGATACTGCTCTGATTTCAGAAGAACTCAAGGAAACTGATTGGGTGCAGCAAGCCTATGAACTAAAAGTCAAAAAATATGGGACTGAAGTTACTAAAGACCCCAAGCTCAAAGCCAAACAGATCCGTTTTTTAATGTATCGTGGTTTTGAAATGGATGCGATTATCAAGGCGATTAACCGTAAAGCAGAAGACTAAGTCTTATATTCTTTGAAAGCCTTAATACACGTATAAACATATTGGATATTTAATTGAATATTAGCTGCAAAATAAAATAAAGCACGACATAAAATAATAATGATCTGAATCATTAAAATAATAAGATAGTGCTGTTTGATGACATTGAAAAAGGAATGATATTTGAGAATAGAAAACTGCGAATTCGCATTGTTATTATAATAAGAATATGGTGGCAACCCTACCAGCAAAGCTCCGGCACATCATAGTTCTATTACCGTTGCTACCTTCCGGTCCTGGCGGGGTTCATAGAGTACAATTGCGAAGTAACCAGCAGGGCTACCATTACAAAAACAGAGTATAGAGATTTTTAATCAAGTTGCAAGCCTTGTTCCGCAAAATAATCCCTCAAGCTATCCGTTTGATTATTTTAAAAACAATATTGATATTTCTGCTGATTTTTAAGGGATCTTCACAATCAATCCATCAACACTCAGATTCACATGATCTTTGTAAAACCTTGTTGCATTTTCTAAAAATGCCGTTTTTAATGTGTGCAATGTATATGAATGATCTACTTTGAAAAGATGAGCAGCGGATCCGCATCTCACAAAGAATTATGGAAATTTTATGATGTTTAAAAAGACCGTATTGTGTGTAGTGACAGCACTCTTTACCACACCTCTATTTGCCAATATTCCGATTGAATCGCGCGGCTTGAGCCAAGCTACAAATCAAACCGCAGTAAATACCCCAGCGGCAATTGCGGCTGGTGCAACTCCAGCAGTTCAAACCAATACCAGCTGGCAAATCATGCAAAAGAACCAGCAGCTCGAGAATGACCTGCGGATTTTGCGCGGTAAAATGGAAGAACAGGAAAATGAGATTGAACGGCTCAAAAATGAACTGACTAATCGTTATGCCGATCTCGATCAGCGTCTTGAACTGTTGCAGCAAAAAATTGAACCTGCTGAAGACAATCCAACGGAGGAAAACCCACAGGATACTGCACCCAGCCTAAGCGCAAATAAGGTCAATACAGCAAGCAGCGGACAGCAACCTGCTGAGCTGGAAAAAGCCGCTTATACCGTGGCTTTAGATGCTTATAAAAATGGCGGTGCAGCCAAAGCCATTGCCCCGATGCAAAACTTTATTAAAAACAATCCGAATAGCGTTTATATCAGCAATGCTTATTTCTGGTTAGCGGAATTCAATCTGGCGATTGACCCACCAAAATTTGCTGAAGCGAAACGTAATTACCTGATTGTCGTTGACCGTTACCCAAATTCCGCGAAAGCATCCACTGCCCTGTATCAGCTTTATAACATCAGCAAAGATGTCGAAAAGAATGTTACGCTTGCTTCACAATATAAAACAAAGCTACTGAAGAATTATCCGAAAGCTGAGGAAATTAAATTTCTTAAGTAAAATAGAAATTCCCAAAATAAAAAAGACACCTTCAGGTCATTGCTGTCCCACAATTTTTCACAAGAGGAAGCTCATTTGAGCTTCCTCTTGTTTTATGGGTATTTTATCGGGTGAAAATAAAGCTT